>DAICZL010000699.1 GCA_027311165.1 bacterium | reverse complement strand
CCGTGAAGCGGCGGCGGCGGCGGAGCAGGCGGCGGGGCTCCCGCCTGGCCTGCTGCTGTCGATCGGCCGGATCGAAAGCGGCCGCCCCGCTCCCCTGACCGGCCGGATCCTGCCCTGGCCCTGGGCGGTGAATGCGGGCGGGGCCGGTTACAGCGCGGAGTCGGCCGCCGCGGCGATCGATCTGGTGGAGGGCGCGCGGATGCGCGGGATCCGATCGGTCGATGTCGGATGCTTCCAGATCAGCCTGCTCTACCATCCGGACGCGTTCGCGACGCTCGCCGAGGCCTTCGATCCGATCGCCAATGCCGGCTACGCCGCCTCGTTCCTGCGCGATCTGTATCTGCGGGCCGGGTCCTGGCCGATGGCGGTGGCGCTGTATCACTCGGCGGTGCCGGAACTCGGGCTGCCCTATCGCAGCCGGGTTCTGGCCGATCTGAGCCGCACGGGGCCGCTGTCGGGCGACGGGGGGATGGATGGCTGGGCGCCCGACCGGCGGGGTTCGGGAGGGTGGTTGCCGGGGAGGCTGTTCTTCGGGGTGCGGCTGGAACTGCCCGCCTGGGCGAGCGGGGCGCCGCCAGGGCCGGCGGCGCGACCGATGCCGCCGTCGGCGCGTCCGATCCTGCCGGCGCAGTCGCGCCCCGGTTCCGGCTGGAGCGGCGGGCGCGGATTGCCGCGCGTGGTCACCCCGGGTCTGTGAGACCGCAGCCGCGGAGCGACAAGCGTGTCGCTCACCCTCCCTGCGGCCCCCTGTGCGCCCGGCGCCCCTGTGCGCCCGGCGGCCCCCAGTGCGCCCGGCGGCCCCTGTGCGCCCGGCGGTTCCGGCGCGGGCGTGTTCACCCGTCGGCGGGCTGAGAGGCCGTTTCATGGTTTGTTGAGCATTGCCTGACCGGTTCCCCGATCTGTCCTGCCAGCCTGTGGCATCGTGGCGGACTTCCTGGAAAGGGCGGGTTCTGCCGTTCGGGCGGCGCCGTGGTGCGGGTGGACTGCCGCCGGTTCGGCCCCGGCTTCCGTCCCGATCGCGGTCGGGCATGGCGGTCGGGGTGGCGGACCGGCGCGCGCAGGGGGGTGGTTTCGGGCGGCGGTTTATTTTTATTTTACCAATTTGGCATTTTATAGATCTGACGGAGCCGGATCGGCCACGACCGTCACAAGACCCGCCAGGAGGGAGGGACCCCAAAACCCATCAGGCCGGTGGCAGCCCGACGGTGCCGCCAGCCAGACAAAGGAATGAGAGAATGCTCGAGCACGCGAAGACCTGGCTTGCGATCGGTCGTGACCGCCGCGGTGTGACCGCCTTGGAATACGGTCTGATCGCGGCGCTGATCGCCGTGGTGATCATTACCGCGGTGACCACGATCGGCACCAATCTGACCGCGACGTTCAACACCATCGCCGGCAAGATCTAAGACTTCCGTGGGTACGGCGGCCGGCCGCCCCCGGCCGCCGCCGTCATCCCAGCGCCTGCTGCCGGCATGTTCCGGCTGCCGTGGCTGGGCCGGGCCAGGGGCGTGTTCGCCCCTCTCCCCGCGGGGGACCGCAGACAGTTTCACTCCGTGGCTACGCTCGCGCGAGGCGGATCCGGGGGCGTGAGCGGGCCAGGCGAAGTCCGGCCCGTGGCCCCTGCCTTGACCATCTTCCCCCCATGGGTGTCCCATGCCCCGGTCGCCAGAAGGGGAGGCAGGAATGCGCGCCTGGGCCGTGGTCGAGAATGGAGCTCCGCTCAAGGAGATCGAACTGCCGACGCCCGAGCCCATCGGCACCGAAGTGCTGCTCGAGGTGACGCATTGCGGTGTCTGCCATTCGGATCTCCATATCTGGGAGGGTTTTTACGATCTGGGCGGCGGCAGGAAGATGTCGCTGAAGGATCGCGGCGTGGTGCTGCCGCTCGCCATGGGCCACGAGATCGTGGGCCGTGTCACGAAGCTGGGCCCGGATGCCAAGGGCGTCGCGGTTGGTGACATCCGCATCGTCTATCCCTGGGTCGGCTGCGGCAAATGCGACAAATGCCTGGGCGATGAGGACAATATGTGCCTCACCCCGCGCAGCCTCGGCGTCTATCAGAATGGCGGCTACGGCACCCATGTGGTCGCGCCGCATCCGCGCCACCTGGTCGATCCCGGGCGGATCGACCCGGCGGTGGCCGCGACCTATGCCTGTTCCGGCATCACGGTGTTTTCGGCGATCGCCAAGGTGATGCCGCTGCCGCCGGACGAGCCGCTGGTGGTGGTGGGCGCCGGTGGTCTGGGAATGAATGCCATCGCCATCCTGAAGGCGCTGGGTCATGTGAACATCATCGTGGTCGATGTCAGCGCAGAGAAACGCGCGGCCGCCCTGGCCGCCGGCGCGGCCAAGGCGGTGGACGGGGCGGGCGAGGGCGTCACCCAGCGGATCCTGGAGGCGGCCTCCGGCCCGGTGGTCGCTGTGATCGACCTGGTGAACGGCACCGCCACCGCCCGCTTCGCCTTCGATGCGCTGCGTAAGGGTGGCAGGCTGGTGCAGGTGGGTCTGTTCGGCGGCGAGCTCACGCTGCCGCTGCCGCTGATGGCGATCCGCGCCCTGACCGTCCAGGGCAGCTATGTCGGCAGCGTCAAGGAC
>DAICZL010000681.1 GCA_027311165.1 bacterium | reverse complement strand
CGCCAGCTCCTTCATCCCAGCCCCTTCATCCCAGCCCCGTCATCAGAGAAGTCCATCCGGCGCCGCCCTCATCGGTCTCGAACACCCAGGTGTCGGGGCCGACGAACGCAGTGTTCGGCCGGCCGGCAGAGGGGCAGATGGTGTTCACCGGCGTGTTGGGGAGGGTCGAGCCGATATCCGTCCGGAGCGCGCGGTCCAGGAGGCCGCGCCGTCGACCCTCTGATAGTTCCGGCAGGTGCCGAAATACCGCGTGCTCGAGCAGCCCATGGGCGCAGCCGATGGGGGCGACCCATAGGGGCAAGCCGATACGGGCAGCCGATACGGGCGACCCATAGGGGCAGCCGATGCGGGCAGCCGATGGGGGCGACCCATGGGGGCAGCCGATACGGGCAGCCGATGGGGGGGAGCAACGCCCGGCCCCTGCGCGATGCGCGCCGGGGGAGCGATCAGCCGGGCGGCGCCCCGTAGAGGGTTTCCGGGCTCACCTCCGGGGCCGCGATCTCCACCAGCGCACCCTCGCGCACCGCGCGGTAGAAGCAGCTGCGCCGGCCGGTATGGCAGGCAACGCCGCGCTGATCGACCAGCAGCAGCACCGCATCCCCGTCGCAATCAAGCCGCAGCTCCACCAGGCGCTGGGTCTGGCCGGAGGTCTCGCCCTTGCGCCACAGCCCCCGGCGGCTGCGGCTGAAATAGCAGACCTGTCCGGTGGCGAGCGTCTCGGCCAGAGCCTCGGCATTCATCCAGGCCAGCATCAGCACCTCGCCGGTATCGTGCTGCTGGGCGATGGCGGCGACCAGCCCGTCGGCGCCGAAGCGGATGGCGGCGGACAGAGCGGCGGATGCGGTTTGGGATTGCGCGGTCATGGGTGGTATATGAAGGTTGAACGGACGGCATGACAGAGCGCAGTTTCTCGCCCCGCACCGAAGCGCTTCTGGCCCACGCGGCGGCGCTGTGCGCGGCGAGCGATGTGAGGCTGACCGAACTGCGCCGCCATGTGCTGGGCCTGATCCTGGACGCCGCCGCGCCGGTCGGCGCCTACGACCTGCTGGAGAGCCTGCGCGCGACAAGGGCGCGGGCCGCCCCGCCCACGGTGTACCGGGCGCTCGACTTCCTGCGCGAACACGGGCTGATCCACCGGCTGGAACGGCTTTCGGCCTTCGTGGGCTGCGTCAGCCATGCCGATGGCGGGAAGCTTGATGCCCATGCCGCGCAGTTCCTGATCTGCCGCAATTGCGGCCGGGTGACCGAGCTCGACGATCACGACCTGGCCCACGCTTTGGCCGATGCGGCGCGGCGGCAGGGCTTCGTTCTGGCCGGCGCCACGGTGGAGGCGGAGGGGCTGTGCCTGGACTGCGCGGGGGGCGGGCCAGCCGCCCCGCTCAGCCCGCGAAGCCCCGCATGACGGCGAAGCCCCGCTCCAGATCGTCGATCAGGTCGGCCGGGTCTTCGAGCCCGACATGGAACCGCACCATCGGCCCCCCGAAATCGCCGGTGCCGGCGCTGCGGCTGATGAAGCCGGTGGTGGGCAGCGCCAGGCTCTCATAGCCGCCCCAGTACGCGCCGATGCCGAACAGCTCCAGCGCCTCCACCATGGCATGGGTCGCCGCCACGCTGAATTCCGGGCGGAACACCACCCCGAACAGGCTGGGCGCGCCGGTGAAGTCGCGCTTCCACAGATCATGGCCAGGGGCGCCGGGCAGCGCCGGGTGCAGCACGGCCAGCACCTCCGCCCGGCCGGCGAACCAGCGCGCGACTTCCAGACCCGATGCCATCTGCCGTTCCAGCCGCACCGCCATGGTGCGCACCCCGCGCAGCGCCAGCCAGCAATCATCGGGGCTGGCATACTGGCCGAGCTGCAGGGCGGTGCGGCGCACCCTCTCCCACGCGCTGTCGGATGCGGTGACGATGCCGCCCAGCAGCACGTCGGAATGGCCCACCACGTATTTGGTCAGCGCCTGGATCGAGACGTCCACCCCATGGCGGAAGGGCTGGAAGAAATGGATGCCCCAGGTGTTGTCCAGCAGCACCGTCACCCTGCGCGCATGCGCGGCCGCGGCCAGAGCCGGCACGTCCTGCATCTCGAACGTATGGCTGCCCGGGCTTTCCAGGAACAGCACCCGCGTCTCGGGGCGGATCAGCGCGCTCAGGCCGGCAGCATCGATCTCCGGCGGATAGTAGGTCGTCGCGACCCCCATCCTGGCCAGCATGTGATCGCAGAACTGCCTGGTCGGGCCATAGACGCTGTCGGGCATCAGCACGTGCTCGCCGGCGCCGAGATAGGCGAGCAGCGGCGTGGTGATGGCGGCAAGCCCGGTGCTGACGATCTGGCAGCGCGTGCCGCCCTCGATCTCGGCGACCACGTCCTCGAGCGGCCAATGCGTCGGGGTGCCATCCAGGCCGTACACCAGCGCCTGTTCCAGCGTCTTGTGGCGGGTGGCGCTGCGATGGGCGACATCCGGATGCAGCACGGTCGAGCCGCGCGAGACGCCGGGATTGACGAAGCCGTGCACATGCGTGCCCGCCCGCCCGGCATGGGACAGGCGGGTGAACAGGCTGTGGTTGCGGGGCGGGGCGGGATCGTCGCGCATCCTGATCGGTCTTTCCTGCTGGAGCGGCGGGTCAATCAGACCATTCGGGTCCGGATGGGTCAAAGCTGCAAGGGATCACCTTGCCGGGGCGGCTTCGGCGCATGACCCGGAGGATCGGGCGGAGAAGGCGGTTGGGGGGGAGCCGGTGCCCGCGCGCAAATGCGCATCAGGTCGACTTCCACCGCGATGGAGTTGCGCGATAAAACAAAGAGCCGAAGCGCGATCGGACCGCAGATCCGCTACCGCCGGTGCCGCCGCGCATCAGGTCTCGACCGGTGTGTCCGCCCGCCCCCCCCATTCGGTCCAGGACCCGTCATAGACCGCACCGGGATCGAATCCGGCGAGGACCAGCGCCATGCTGATCACAGTGGCCGAGACGCCACTGCCGCAGCTGGTCACCACTTTGCGGCTGCCATCCACCCCCGCCGCCGCCAGCCGCGCGCGCAGCTCCGCGGGCGGCAGGAAGGTGCCGTCCTCGGCCAGCAGCGCGCCATAGGGCAGGTTGCGGCTGGCCGGGATATGGCCGCTGCGCAGGCCGGGGCGCAGTTCGGGCAGCCTGCCCTCGAACCGCCCGGCCGCCCGCGCATCCAGCACCAGTTCCTGCCGGCTGGCCAGGTTGGCCAGCATGTCGCCGATGCCGCGCAGCCGGGTGGCGCGGAAATCCGGGCGGAAGGTCGCAGCGGGGACGGGCGCGGGTTCGCCGGACTCCACCCGATGGCCCTCGCGCCGCCAGCGGGCGAAGCCGCCATCCAGCACCGCCGCGTCGTCATGGCCGAACAGGCCCATCATCCACCAGCCGCGGGTCGCCCACATCGGCGCCCCCTGGTCGTAGAACACCACGCGGCTGGCAGTGCCGACGCCGAGCGCCCCGATCAGGCGCGCGAACCGGCCCGGGGTGGGCACCATATGCGGCAGGTCGCTGTCGGTATCGGCGATGACATCGACATCGAAATACCGCGCGCCGGGGATATGCGCGGCCAGGAATTCGGCGTGACCGTCGCGGTTCTCGTTGGGCAGGTATTTGGTGGCGTCCAGCACCACGAGGTCGGGCTGGCCGAGTTCGGCGGCGAGCCAGGCCGGGCTGACCAGTCTGTCCATGCGTATTCCTCCCTGTCCCGCGACCGATCGCGCGGCCATTCCGTCCCGACCCGCGCTCCGCCGGCCCTGCGACGCGCCCTTCCCCGTCGCCCGGCCCCGTGATCGGACGCCCCCGCGATCCGCCGGTCCCGTGATCGGCCAGCCCGTGATCGGCCGGTCCCGTCTTCAGCCACCCCCGTGATCGGCCAGCCCCGTGATCGGCCACCCCCGTGATCGGCTGCTCCGTGATCAGCCTTCCAGCGCGACGACGATCCGCCGGTTCTGCCGGCCATTGTTCTCGATCTTCACGATCCGCACCCCGCCGATCTGCCCGGTATGCGCGACATGGGTGCCCCCGCAGGGCTGCAGATCGACCGGCACGGGGCCCGCGCCGATGCGCACCAGCCGCACCCGCCCCGCCCCGCGCGGCGGCTGTACCGACAGCGTGCGCACCAGGCCCGGATCGCTGTCCAGCACCGACTCGTCCACCCATTCCGTGCTCACCGGATGATCTTCGGCGATCAGCGCCGCGAGCCCGGCCTCCAGCGCGTCCCGGTCGGGCGCGGCGGGCAGGTCGAAATCCAGCCGCGAGCGCTCGGCGCCGATCTGCCCGCCGGTCACCCCCGCGCCCGGGATCAGATGGCAGAGCAGATGCAGCGCCGTGTGCATGCGCATGAGCGCGAAGCGGCGGGGCCAGTCCAGCACCGCCTCCACCTGCGTGTCTTGCGGCGGCAGCGTTGCCCCTTCGGCCGGGATTTGCAGCACCGCCCCGGCCTCGCCCTTCAGCGTATCGGCGATGGCGGTCTCGCCCCCCGGCCAGCGCAGCCAGCCGGTATCGCCGGGCTGGCCGCCGGCGCGGGGGTAGAACACGCTGCGGTCCAGCACGATCCCGCCCGGCCACGCCGCCAGCACCCGCGCCGTGGCGGCCGCCAGCGTGGGATCGTCGCGGAACAGCAATTCGGTCATGGCATGGCCCAGTCCTCGCGCAGCCGCGCGCGGCTGGCGGCGAGCCAGAACAGCGCGATCGCGGTCACGGCATTGGTGATGCCGCCGGCGAAGGCGGTCTCGATCGCGCGCGCGGCGGGCCAGACGCGCAGCCTGATATCCTCGCCCTCGGTGGCCAGGCCGGCATGGCCGGCGAGACCCTCCGCATCGGCCGGCGGGGCGGCGATGCGGCCGGCGAACACCGCCACGCGCTCGTCGCAGGCGCCGGGGCTGAGCACGAAATCGCCGATCCGCTCGATCCGGTCGGGAACCAGGCCGATCTCCTCCTCGGCCTCGCGCAGCACCGTCTGCTCGGGGCGCTCGCCCGGATCACACAGGCCGGCCGGCACCTCGATCATCACCGGATCGACCCCGGCGGCGAGCGCCGGCAGGCGGAACTGCTCGATCAGCACCACCGCATCGGCGACCGGATCATAGGGCAGCAATGCCGCGGCACGGCCGCGACGCCATAATTCCCAGGTGTGGATCCGCGAGGGGCTGCCATCGAAGCGGCGATGGCGGAACCGCACCACCTGCAGGGGAAACCGGCCGCGCCAGACGGTCTGGTCGGTGAGGATGTCGAGGCCGGGACAGGGGTGCAGCTGCGCGGGGGCGGGCATGGATCGGATCCGGGTAACGGGCAGGGCAGCATCAGACCATCAGGGTAGGGTTCCGTCAAAGCGGCGGGGGAACCGGAAGGCCAGGGGCGCTGCCCCCATGTGCGCAGCGCAACCAGACCAGCCCC
The DNA here is from genome assembly GCA_027311165.1 of bacterium. Taxonomy (GTDB): domain Bacteria; phylum Pseudomonadota; class Alphaproteobacteria; order Acetobacterales; family Acetobacteraceae; genus DAICZL01. The sequence continues at coordinate 1,381 of DAICZL010000681.1, read as the reverse complement.
GCAGCCACAAGGTACCCCCCACGGATGCGGGTCCAGGGACCTCAGGTCCCTGGCGGGTTCCCAAAGGGCAGAGCCCTTTGGCCTTGCCTCGCCTTCTCCCGAAACCAGGGTCAACGCGGATCCGGCTGCTCCAGGAAATGCTGCACCGAGCGGAACAGCTGCATCCGGTTCTTCTCCATCACCACGGTATGGGTGCCCTCGCCGATCAGGTCGTACTGCTTCCACTTCGCCGCGCTCAGCAGCCCGAACAGCGCCTGGGCCATGTAGGGCGGCGTGTCGTGATCCCACTCGGCCTGCACCAGCAGCGTCGGTGCGGTGATCCGGGACGGGTCGTAGGTGGCCTTGCCGGACATGTAATAGCCGCGGATGTCCTGGATCACGCCGTTGGGCGCGCGCAGGGCCGGCGGATCGGCGGCGGCGGCCTTGGGGTCGCTCGCCCAGGTCGCCGCCTGCCACTGGTCGAACCAGCCCGGCGGGATCAGATCGGCCTTCTTGTCCTCCGGCACGCCGTTCATCCAGCGCGCCATCGCCGCTTCCCGCGTGACGGTGCGGTAGGCGCCGAGCTTCGCCGCATCGCCCGTGGGCGGCGTGGCGTGGGACAGCCAGACCGGCGCATACAGCACCAGGCGGTTGACCTTGTCCGGATGTTCGGCCGCGAAGCCGCCGGCGATGGTGGTGCCCCAGGACCAGCCCATGACGTCCAGCCGGTCGAGATGGCGGCGGGCCAGCACCCAGTCCACCACCGCGGCATAGTCGCGCACCGCCTCGGCGGTGGTCTCGAGCGGCGGATTGGCGGCCGCCGGCTGGTCCATCGCGGCCGGGCGGGTGGCGCTGCCATAGCCCGGCAGGTCCAGCAGATACACATCGAAACCCTGGCCGGCGATGAACTCCATCCAGGACAGGCCGCCCAGTTCCAGATCGAAGGCGGTGCTGGCCGGATAGGTCGCGCCATGGACGAAGACCAGGGTGCGGTCCGCGGCGAAGCCGGTCAGCCCGGCCGGGCGCTTGTTGCGGACATAGATGAACTGGCCGGCCTGCGGGGACGCGACCATCGCCTCCTCGGTCACCAGCGCCGGCGGCGCCGCTGCGGCCGGGAACACCGCGAGCGCGGCCAGGAGCAGGGCGCAGGATCGCGGAGCAACGGCCCGGACGGCGATTCGGGCGAGACTGCGCAGGGCATGCGCCTGCGTCGGACATGCGGCTTGGGGCATCGGCGTTTCCCGGATCATGGGCCGGGCCTTCCCGGCGTTTCGCGCTGAAGCCGGCCACCGCCGGCCCGGCGAACGGGCCGCCGGTCGCCGGCTTGGGTCAGACTATCAGGCCACATGGCGTCTGGCACAGGCCCGTCGGCGCGGCGGACGGGACAGATCATCCGTTGCAA
>DAICZL010000680.1 GCA_027311165.1 bacterium | reverse complement strand
AGTTTCGTCCGCCCCGCGACCGGTGGCCTGGCCTGGCTACTTGCTGGCCCCGCCGCACTTGCCGGTCTTGACGTTGAAGTTCCCGCACAGCATCGGCGAGCGCCAGTCGGCGATCAGGTCGCGCGAGCCTTCCAGATAGGGCGACCATTCCTGCGCCACGATCAGCCCCGGCGTCTGCGAGACGATGTTGAACTGGCCGTCCGCCTGCACCTCGCCGATCAGCACCGGCTTGGTGATGTGGTGGTTGGGCATCATCGCCGAGAAGCCGCCCGACAGGTTCGGCACGCTCACGCCGATCATCGCCGGGATCACCTTGGACGGATCGGTGGTGCCGGCCTTCTCGACGCCCTTGATCCACATGTTGAAGCCGATGTAGTGCGCCTCCATCGGGTCGTTGGTGGTGCGCTTGGGGTTCTTGGTGAAGGCGTGCCACTTGTCGATGAACGCCTTGTTCTCCGGCGTGTCGATGCTCATGAAGTAGTTCCAGGCGGCGAGATGGCCCAAGAGCGGTCTGGTATCCAGGCCGGCCAGTTCCTCCTCACCCACGCTGAAAGCCACCACTGGAATGTCGGTCGCCTTGATGCCCTGGTTGCCCAGTTCCTTGTAAAATGGCACGTTGGCGTCGCCGTTGATGGTGGACACCACGGCGGTCTTCTTGCCGGCGGAACCGAATTTCTTGATGTCGGCCACGATCGTCTGCCAGTCGGAATGGCCGAATGGCGTGTAGTTGATCATGATATCCTCGGGAGCCACACCCTTGGTCTTCAGATAGGCTTCCAGGATCTTGTTGGTGGTGCGCGGATAGACGTAGTCGGTGCCGGCCAGCACCCAGCGCTTCACGCCTTCCTGCTCCATCAGGTAGTCCACCGCCGGGATCGCCTGCTGGTTCGGCGCGGCGCCGGTGTAGAAGACGTTCTTGCTGCTCTCCTCGCCCTCGTACTGGACCGGGTAGAACAGGATGTTGTTCAGCTCCTCGAACACCGGCAGCACCGATTTGCGCGACACCGAGGTCCAGCAGCCGAACACCGCGGCGACATGATCCTGGCTGATCAGCTCGCGCGCCTTCTCGGCGAACAGCGGCCAGTTGGAGGCCGGATCGACCACCACCGCCTCCAGCTTCTTGCCGAGCAGGCCGCCTTTCTTGTTCTGCTCGTCGATCAGCATCAGCATCACGTCCTTCAACGTGGTCTCGCTGATCGCCATGGTTCCGGAGAGCGAATGCAGGATGCCGACCTTGATCGTATCCTGTGCCTGGGCGACCGGCACGGTGACGTGGCTGACCCCGAGGCCGAAGGCCGTTGCGGCGGCGAGGCCGAGCGCGCCGAGCCAATTGCGGGCAGATGCCATGAATGGTTTCCTGTTCTGTCGAGCGTTGGGACGGACCGGTCGTTCTGGCCGTGCGATGTCGCCGTCGCGGAAGCGTCCTTCTCAGCCGGCGTCCATACTGGCGACGCGCGGCGCCCCTCCCGATGCGGCGCTCACGCCCTGAGCACTGCAACGGCCGTGCCAGCGTCTCGTGCCGCGGTCTTGCGCCCGTGCCGCCGTCACGCTGCCGGTTTCCTGTCCAGCACGGAGCCGATCTGCTCTTTGATCGTGCAGGATGGGTCTATGCCGGGCTTTGCTCCATGGGCTCACCGGGGGAAGACAAGGGCAAAGGGCTCCGCCCTTTGGAAACCCGCTGTGGCCTTGGCCCCAGTCCCCTTTCGTTGGCCAGGCCCCTTTCGTTGGCCAGACCCCTTTCGTTGGCCAGACCCCTTTCGTTGGAGGGTACCCGCAGGGACCGCGGGTCG
>DAICZL010000669.1 GCA_027311165.1 bacterium | reverse complement strand
CGAGCCAGGCGCCGGCCAGGACGTGGAAGTCACGCTCGCCCCGGCGGGCGGGATCCTGCCCCGCACGCCAGGGGTCTCGGCACGGGATCACGCGCCCGAGTCCGGCGCCCCGGCAGGCGCGGGCTTTCGCGCGCGACGCAGCCGAGAGATCTGTCCGCGCGCGGGGGGGGCCTTGCCCTGTTCCGGCTCCGATGGCGTTCGCTGGCTTGACAATCCGGACGCGGCCATGAAATATTTTTCATCTAAAGAAAAAATTGTCAGGACCCGATGGTTCCCGACGGAGGAAGCGGCGCACTCACCGAAGAGGAAACGGCCCTCGCGACGCGGGCCGCCTGGCTGTACCACGCCGGCGGACTGACTCAGTCCGAGGTCGCCCAGAAGCTCGGCATCGCCAATGCCCGGGCGCATCGGCTGATCGCGCGGGCGGCGCGGGCGGGGCTGGTGCGGGTTCTGGTCGAAGGCCCGATCGGCGGCTGCATCCGCGATGAGACCGCGCTCGCCGAGCGCTTCGCATTGCGCTTCTGTCGGGTGGTGCCCGATCTGGGCGAGGCCGGGCTGCCGCTGCGCGCGCTCGGCATGGCGGCGGCGGCGGTGCTGCACGCGGCGCTGGAGCAGGGGCGCCACCGGATCATCGGCGTCGGGCATGGCCGCACCCTGGCCTCGGCGGTCGATCATCTGCCGCGTGTCAGCGTGCCGGAGATCCGGTTCGTCTCGCTGCTGGGCGGCCTGCCGCGGCGGGCCAGCGCCAACCCGTTCGACATGATCCATCGCCTGGCCGAGAAGACCAGCGCCGATGCCTATCTGATGCCGGTGCCGTTCTTCGCCAATACCGAGGCCGATCGCGCCGTGCTGCTGGCGCAGCGCGGCGTCGCCGAGACGATGGAGCAGGCGGCCGGGGCGAGCCTCGCGCTGGTCGGCATCGGCGAGGTGACCGCCGAGGCCTTCCTGTGTCTGTCGGGCATGATCACGCGCGAGGAGGTCGCGGCGCTGCGCCGCGAGGGCGCCGCCGGAGAGGTGCTGGGGCATTTCTTCGATGCCGCCGGCCGGCCGGTCGCGACGAAGCTGCACCAGCGGGTGATCGCGCTGCCGCCGGAAAGCCTGCGCGGGCGCGAGATGATCGCGGTCGCCGGCGGGGCGGCCAAGTTTCCCGCCATCCGTTCCGTCCTGCGCAGCGGATTGCTGGGCGGGCTGATCACCGACGAGCCGACCGCGCGGCGGCTCCTCGAGCACGAGCCATAGCGCGCGGGACATCAGAACGGGAGCGAACGATGCACGAAAAAGCCAAGGATCTCTGTGGTGCCTTCACCGCCGGCCGGGTCGGCCGGCGGGAGCTGATGCGACGGATGGCGGCGCTGGGGGTGGCCGCCGCCACGGCCGAGGTGATGGTGAACGCCGCCGCCACAAAGGCGATGGCCGCTGGGTTCGACTGGCAGGCGCATAAGGGCACGGCGATCAAGCTGCTGCTCAACAAGCACCCCTATGCCGATGCGATGATCGCCGATCTCGACAATTTCAAGTCCCTGACCGGGATCGATGTCGCCTACGACGTGTTCCCCGAGGACGTGTATTTCGACAAGGTCACCGCGGCGCTGTCCTCGCGCTCGACCGAGTACGACGCGTTCATGACCGGCGCCTACCAGACCTGGCAATACGGCCCGGCCGGCTGGCTGGTCGATCTGAACGAGTACGTGAAGGACCCGGCCCGGACCGCGCCCAAATATGCCTGGGACGACATCCTGCCCAATCTGCGCGCCTCCACCTCGTGGTCCGGCAAGCCGGGCGAGGCGCCGGGCGGGCCGGGCGCCAAGCAATGGGCGGTGCCCTGGGGCTTCGAGCTCAACAACCTGTCCTACAACCAGACCCTGTTCGACAAGCTGAAGCTCGCCCCGCCCAAGGACCTGCCGGGCATGCTGGAGACGGCGGCGAAGATCACCAGGGATGCCGGCGGGCCCTATGGCATCGGCGTGCGGGGCAGCCGCTCCTGGGCGACCATCCATCCGGGCTTCCTGTCCGGCTACACCAGCTATGGCGGCCGGGACTTCACCATCGAGGGCGGCAAGCTGAAGGCGGCGATGGCCTCGCCGCAATCCAAGGAGTTCACCAGGCTGTGGGTGAAGATGATCCAGGACAGCGGGCCGAAGAACTGGGCGACCTATACCTGGTACCAAGTCGGCACCGATCTCGGCGCCGGCGCGTCGGGGATGATCTTCGATGCGGACATCCTGGGCTATTTCATGAACGGCGGCGACAACAAGGAGCGCGGGCATCTGGCCTACGCCGCCTTCGCCGCCAAGCCGGGCGCGGCCACGCCCACCTCCAACGTGTGGATCTGGTCGCTGGCGATGTCGAACGCGTCGAAGAAGAAGGACGCGGCCTGGAATTTCATGCAGTGGGCCACCGGCACCGACCATCTGATGTTCGGCGCGCGCAAGAAGGACATGGTGAACCCGATCCGCGCCAGCGTCTGGAAGGATCCGGAATTCCTCGACCGGATGAAGCAGGGCTATCCGGGCTATATCGAGCAGTACAACGCGACGGCGCCGGAGGCGAAGATCTACTTCACCCCGCAACCGCTGTTTTTCAACCTGACCACCGACTGGGCGGCGGCGCTGCAGCGGATGGTGGCCAAGGAAGTGCCGGTGGACGAGGGGCTCGACAAGCTCGCCGAGCAGATCAACCGCCAGCTCAAGCAATCCGGTCTCGGCTGAGCCCGGCGGGAGGAACAGGGAGGCAGGGGGCGGCCATGCGCCGCCCCCGCCAGCACCATGGCAGAGATCCCCGACATCGCCGCAGCGCCACCGGCCCGGGCCGGCATGCGGGCGCTGCCGTACCTGCTGAGCCTGCCGGCACTGCTGGTCTGCATCGGCATCCTGGTGCCCTTCGGCACCGCCGCCTGGTACAGCCTGCAGCGCTACAACCTGGCGATGCCCTATCTGCGCGGCTTCGTCGGCTGGGCCCAGTATCTCGACCTGTTCACCGATCCGTCGTTCTGGCAGACCGTGAAGGTCTCGGCGATCTACACCGGCGCGACGGTCGGGGTGGAGCTGGTGCTGGGCCTGGCGATCGCGCTGCTGCTGCGCGAGCGGTCGTGGTTCAACAACTTCGTCTCGGTGGCGCTGCTGCTGCCGCTGATGACCGCCCCCGCAATCGCCGCGCTGATGTTCAAGCTGATGACCAACCCGAATTTCGGGGTGCTGAGCTGGATCATCGGCAAGTTCGGCGCCACCGATTTCCGCTGGGCCTCGGCGCCGTCCTCGGCGATGTTCACCGTGGTGCTGGTCGATGTCTGGGTCTACACGCCGTTCATGATGATCCTGCTGCTGGCCGGGCTGCGCAGCCTGCCCCAGCAGCCCTTCGAGGCGGCGCGGCTGGATGGCGTGCCGGCGCGGTTCGTGTTCTTCCGCATCACCCTGCCGATGCTGACGCCCTATATCGTCACCGCCAGCCTGTTCCGGCTGCTCGACTCGATCCAGCAATTCGACATCATCTACGCCATGACCCAGGGCGGACCGGGCGATTCGCTGCTGGTGTTCCAGGTGCGCGCCTATCTGGAATTCTTCCAGTACACCAATGTGGGACTGTCGGCGGCGCTGATGATGGTCCTGTGGGCGATCACCTATGCGCTGTCCAACCTGTTCATCAAGCAATGGCTCAAGCTGCGGGAGCGGACGCATGGCGCGCACTGACGGGCTCTGGCGGGTGCTGCGGGGCCTGGCGCTCGCCGCGGTGCTGGTGTTCTTCCTGTTCCCGATCGCCTGGATCGTGCTGATGAGCTTCCAGACCAACGAGCAGATTCTGCAGCTGCCCCCGCGCGTCGTGTTCACCCCCACGCTGGCGAACTACGCGGCGCTGATCTCCGGCAAGCTGCATACCGCGGCCGGCGATCTGGATGTGCCGTTCCTGCGCAACCTCGGCAATTCGGTGCTGCTGTCCACCGCCTCGGTGGCACTCTCGCTGCTGCTGGGGGTGCCGGCGGCCTATGCCTTCGCCCGCTTCCGCTTCCGCCTCGGCGAGAACATCGCCTTCACCCTGCTGTCCTTCCGCTTCGCCCCGCCGCTGCTGGTGCTGCTGCCGCTGTCGCTGTATTTCCAGGACCTCGGGCTCAGCAACACCTATGTCGGGCTGATCTGGGTCTATCAGCTGATCTGCCTGCCGCTGATCCTGTGGATCGTGCGCGGCTATTTCGAGGATGCGAGCCCGGACGTGGAATACGCCTATCGCGTCGACGGCCATTCCTGGTGGCGCGCCTTCACCCGCATCGCCATTCCGCTCGCCGGTCCCGGGATCGCCGCGGCGGGGCTGCTGGCGTTCATCTTCGCCTGGAACAATTTCGTGTTCGCGCTGATCCTGGCCTCGGCCGACAAGCAGCCCGTCACGGTGGGGGCGCTCGCCTTCGTCACCGCCTCGGGCATCCAGTACGGCCAGATCGCGGCGGCGATCATGCTGTCGATCCTGCCTACCCTGGCGCTCGCGCTCTATGCCCAGCGCTGGCTGGTGGAAGGGCTCAGCCTGGGCGCGGTGAAGGGATGAGCGCGGGGATCGCGGTGGAAAACTCGGCCGCGACGACGCCCGCGCCGCGCGGCGCCGATCGCGGCGGGCTGTCGGTGCGCGGCCTCGCCGTCGCCTTCGGCCGCGAGAAGCTGCTGCGCGACATCGATCTGGATGTCGCGCCCGGGGAGACCCTGGTGCTGTTCTGTCCCTCCGGGGTGGGCAAGACCGTGCTGCTGCGCGCCAGCGCGGGGCGGGAGCCGGCGGCGGTGGCGCGGGTGATGGTCCAGGGCCGCGACGTCTCGGCCTGCGGGCCCGATCGGCGCGATGTCGGCATGGCGTTCCAGAATTTCGCGCTCTACCCGCATATGAGCGCCGCCGAGAACATCGCGAGCCCGCTGCGCGCCCGCGGCGTGGCTGCCGCCGAGTGCGAGAGGCGGGTGCGGGCGATCGCCGAGCTGCTGCGCATCGGCCATGTGCTCGACCATGCGCCGCGGGCGCTGTCCAACGGCCAGAAGCAGCGCACCGCGCTGGCCCGCGCCCTGGTGGGAGAGCCGCGGGTACTGCTGCTCGATGACCCGCTGCGCAATGTCGATGCCAAGCTGCGCTACGAGATGCGGCTGGAACTGCCGCGCCTGCTGCGCCGCGCCGGGGCGGCGACGATCTATGTGACGCAGGACTACCGCGAGGCGATGGCGCTGGGCGACCGGGTCGCGGTGCTGCAGGACGGGCGGATCACCCAGCAGGACGTGCCGGAGGCGATCTATGACGCCCCGGCCACGGCGAGTGTGGCGCGGCTGTTCGGCGATCCGCCGATCAACCTGCTGGCATGCCGCCCGCTCGCCGTGCCGGGCGGGCTGGAAGTCACCGCGGCCGGGCTGCGGCTGATCCTGGCGCCCGATCCGCACATCGCGGGGCGGGACTGCCTGCTCGGCCTGCGGCCGGAGACGATCGAGGTGCATGCCGCCCTGGTGGCGGGCGCGGCGGAGGCAGAGCTGATCGCCATCACCCCGCTGCATGAACGCCTGGTGCTGCTGCTGCGCACCGCGTCCGGCGTGGAACTGGTCGCGAGCGTCACCGGTGCCGCCCCGCCGCCCGGCGCCAGGGTGTGGC
>DAICZL010000668.1 GCA_027311165.1 bacterium | reverse complement strand
GGCCAGGCACCTTGATCGGGTCATGGCTTCCCGCGTGGCGGCGGGTGTCCTGGCGCTCCGCTCCCGCCCGGTTGCCAACCTGTCCCGGTCTGGCGATCTTCGCCGCCCTGTCGACTGGCGCTCCGGAACCCCGGCTCGCATGGCCATGGTGCAGGGGCCGGGAACGGGAGAGCCCATGTCCGGACCGACCCGCGCAGCCGCAGCAGCCAGGTCCGATCCGGCACAGGCGACGCTGCTGTCCTTCGCCGCGGCAGTGCATGCCTTTCACGCCCCTGGCCCCCGCGCGCGCTTCCTCAGGACCCTGCCGCGAGAGGCGACGGTGCTCGATGACGGTATCGGCGACGGTTCGCTGACCATCCTGCGCGATTGGCCGGCGCCGGCCCGGCCCGCCCTTCGGCTGTTCGCCTGGGCGGGCACGCGCGGCCAGGGCTTCGACCGCTACGACGCGCGCGAGGTCGGCTTCTGGCCCGATCATCCGCGCGATTTCGGCGGCCTGCGGCTCGGTGCCGTGTTCTCGGCCAACTTCATCGAACAGATCGATGATCCGCCGCGATTCGTGGCCTGGGCCGCCGGACGCGTCCCGGCGGGCGGGCGGCTGTATCTGCAATAGCCGCGCCCGGACCCGATGCTCCTGCCAACGACCCGCGCCTTGGCCGAGGCCAGTGTGGCGGTGATGACCGGCGCGTATCACGACGACCTGACCGAGCGGCGGCAGCCGCCGGAGCCTGGCGCCGTCGTCGCGGCGCGCGCCGGCGCGGGCCTCGCGGTCACCGAGCAGGGCATCGCCCGCGTGCCGTTCATCGACCGGGAAGTCGCCATCCATGCGAGACGCACCGGCGCTCTGGTGAGCATGACCCTGGCGTACTGGTCGCTGTCCGGCGGGTGCCAGTACCTCTGGTGCCGGTACCTGGTGGCCGAGCCGGCCGGCTGAGCCGCGCGCCGGGCGGGGCACGGACCGCCATGGCCGGCCGCGCTCAGTAGATCACCAGGGCGCGGGCATCGGCGCCCATGTGCAGAAGCTGCTTCGCCTCCGCATTGTCGAGCAGCAGGGTCACCGGAAAGCGGCGCTCGAGCCGGATCCAGTCGGTCGTCGGCGCGACATAGGGCAGCAGATCACGCACCCCCGGCTCGCGGCTGATGCCGCGGGCGATGCCCTGGATGCGGGCGCGGTGCAGATGCCAGGGATAGGCGTCCAGCCACACCCAGGCGGACTGGCCGACCGAGAGATGGCGCAGCAGGCTTTCCCGGTAATTGGCGATGATCCGCCAGGCGGCGTCGTCCACCATGCCGATCAGCGGCACGCCGGTGCTGGCCCGGTCGCCTGCGCGCAGCGTCAGGCTGACGATGCTGCCATCGACCGGCGCCAGGATGCGGGTGCGGTCGAGGTCGTACTGGGCCAGCGCGATCCCCGCCTCGGCGGTCGCGATCGCCGCCTCGTGCACCTTCAGCAACTGCCGGGCGCGGCCGAACGCGGCGGCGGCGGCGGCCACCGCGGCCTGCGCGGTCTGCTGGTGCGAGATGGCATCGTCCAGGCTCTGGCGGGAGATGTCGCCGCGTTCGGTGAGCGGGCGCACCCGCGCCAGGGTCTCGTTGGCCAGGCGCTCGGTCGCGACCGCCGCGTCCAGCTCGGCCTGCGCGGCGGCCACGCCGTTCTCGTCGACCGGAATCTGGGCCGCTGCCTGGTCGCGCTGGGCCCGCCTCTGCGCCAGCGCCAGCTGAAAGGGACGCGGATCGATGGTCGCCAGCAGGGTGCCGCGAAGGACGGGCTGGTTGTCGGCGACGGTCACGCTCTCAATCGTGCCCGAGACCTCCGGCGCGATCGCCACCAGATCGGAGGTGACGAAGGCATCGGCGGTACAGGCGAGCACGTAGCCCGAGCCCCACCACAGCAGCAGAACGGCGAGCATGGTCCCCAGCACCAGCCCGACCTGTCCGCGGTAGCCCATGCCCCACCCCGTTGTGCCCCACCCGGAAAGCCAGACTGCGAGCCTGCCGGCAACCGGCGTGGCGCTGTCAAGGCGCGAGCACTCGCCGGACCCGGCGCTCGCTCGGGGGAAAGCCGCCAGCGACGGGAGCCCCAGGCCGAATGCGCCCGCGGGGGCGGCGGAGGGGGGAGCCTTTCGGCCTTGCCCCCTCCTCGCGCCTTGACTCCGCCGGCCCCCTTGCCGATAAGCCGCGATCCGGGCCCAACCCAGGGTTCCCCGGTCCCCGCCCGACGCGGGGGCTACGCCGCTCCGCGAAGGTTCGCGCAGCGGCGCGATCATGCATTGGAGCGGGCCGTGTTCGACGCGTTGTCGGAAAAACTGTCGGGGGTGTTCGATCGGCTGCGCCGCCGCGGCGCGCTGAACGAGACCGACGTGGCCGAGGCGCTGCGCGAGGTCCGTCTGGCGCTGCTGGAAGCCGACGTGGCGCTGGAAGTGGTGAAGGACTTCATCACCAAGGTGCGCGACCGCGCCATCGGGGCGGAGGTGCTGAAATCCGTCACCCCCGGCCAGCAGGTCGTCAAGATCGTCCATGACGCGCTGGTCGAGGCGCTGGGCGGCGAGGGCGCCGTCCCGCTCAATCTGAACGCCCCGGCGCCGATCCCCTTCCTGATGGTCGGGCTGCAGGGCTCGGGCAAGACCACCACCTCGGGCAAGATCGCGCTGCGGCTGCGCGAGAAGCTGCGCAAGAAGGTGCTGCTGGCCAGCCTGGATACCCAGCGCCCGGCGGCACAGCTGCAGCTCGCGCAGCTCGCCGAGCGCGCCGGGGTGGCGAGCCTGCCGATCGTGGCCGGCGAAACCCCGGTGCAGATCGCCCGCCGCGCCATGGATACCGGGCGGCGGGAAGTGTTCGACGTGGTGATCCTCGACACCGCGGGCCGCCTGTCGATCGACCAGGCGCTGATGGACGAGGTGCGCGACATCCGCGCCGCGACCGACCCGGCCGAGACGCTGCTGGTGGTCGATGCCATGACCGGCCAGGACGCGGTGGCAACGGCGCGAGCGTTCAACGAGGCGCTGGGCGTCACCGGCATCGTGATGACGCGGATGGACGGCGATGCCAGGGGCGGCGCCGCCCTGTCGATGCGGGCGATCACCGGCGCGCCGATCAAGCTGACCGGGGCCGGGGAGAAGCTCGACGCGCTGGAGGATTTCCACCCCGAGCGGGTCGCCGGCCGCATCCTGGGCATGGGCGACATCGTCGGCCTGGTGGAACGCGCCGCCGAGACGATCGACCAGCAGGAAGCCGAGAAGCTCGCCGCGAAGATGGCGCGCGGCAAGTTCGACCTCGAGGACTATGCCGGCCAGCTGCGCCAGATCACCAAGATGGGCAGCCTGTCGGGCATTCTGGGGATGCTGCCGGGAGTGGGCAAGATCAAGGCGCAGCTGGCCGATGCCAATCTGGACACCTCCATCCTCAAGCGCCAGGCGGCGATCATCGGCTCGATGACGCGCGGCGAGCGGCGCCAGCCCGACATCATCAAGGCGAGCCGCAAGAAGCGCATCGCCGCCGGGTCCGGGACGTCCGTGCAGGAGGTCAACCGGCTGCTGAAGCAGTTCGACGACATGTCCGCGATGATGAAGCGGATGAACAAGCTCGGGCAGAAGGGGCTGATGCGGCACGGGCTGGGCGCGCTGATGCCGGGGGCATCTTCCGGCCGGCGGCCGTTTTGAGGTGGGGGGTGATGGTCAAGTCAGGGCCAGGGGCTCGGGTCCCGTTCGCCGGATTGTATCCCCCGGGGAACGCTGGTCCAGGGCAGAACACCGGCTCTGCGATCCCGTCACCGACCAAGAACACGACACAGGAGCAAGAGTGAGATGGGCCTGAAGATCCGCCTGGCACGTGCCGGGGCCAAGAAGCGTCCGTACTATCACATCGTGGTGGCCGACAGCCGCAGCCCGCGCGACGGGCGTTTCATCGAGCGTCTGGGCAGCTACGACCCGATGCTGCCGGCCGAGCACGCCGACCGCATCCGGCTGCGCGCCGAGCGCATCACCCACTGGATCGGCCAGGGCGCGGTGGCGACCGACCGGGTGGCGCGCTTCCTCGGCCATGCCGGCCTGGCGCCGATGCCCGCCTGGCGCGAGCAGCCGGTGCAGTCGGTGCCGAAGAAGAAGGCGCAGGAGCGCGCCAAGGCCGCCGCTTCGGCCTGAAACGGGCATGGCCGGGCGGCGCATCCTGCTGGGCGTGATCGGCAGGCCGCACGGCGTGCGCGGCCTGCTGCGCGTGACCAGCTACACCGCCGATCCGGCGGCGCTGGCGTCCTACGGCCCGCTGCGGACCGAGGACGGACGGGTCTTCACGCTCGCCTGGCGCGGCGAAGGGATCGCCGAGTTCACCGAACTGCGCGATGGCGTGCCGGTGAAGCCCACCGACCGCGCGGCCGCCGAGCGGCTGACCAACACCCGGCTCTATGCCGAGCGCGACCGCCTGCCGCCGCCGGCCGAGGACGAGTTCTACCTGGCCGATCTGGTCGGGCTGGCGGCGGTGGATGGGTCCGGCGCGGCACTGGGCACGGTGCGCGTGGTCCATGACTACGGCGCCGGCGCCAGCCTGGAGATCGCGCGCGAGGGGGCAGGACCGTTGCTGGTGCCATTCACCCGCGCCGCGGTGCCGATGGTGGACATCGCGGCCGGGCGGCTGACCGTGCTGGCCCCGGACGAGGTGGTGGGCGAGATGGCGGGCGAGGCTGCCACGGGAGACGATGCGGCCGGTGGCCAGTCACGGTCCGCCCCGCCCGCGGACAGGCCGGCACGGGCCAGGCCGACCCCCTTCGGAACGCAGCCGCGAGGGCCGATCGTCCCAGGCGGGGCACACTCAGGCGGGGCACACCCAGGCGCGGCACACCCGGGCGCGGCACACCCAGGCGGGGCCCACCCAGGCGGGGCTCCCGCCGATGGCGGGCCTCCCGGCGGGGAAGCTGCAGGCTTCAGGTCGGCCCGCGGCGCACATGCGGGCGCGGAACACGCCTGATGACCCGGCCCGATGACCCCGCCTCCGGCGCGCAAGGCCATGACACCGCCCCCGGTGCATCCTTGGGCGACACAACGCCCCGCGCGCCCTGGGGCGACACCGTCCCCGGCGCGCCTCGGCGCGACACCGCCCCCGGCGCGCCCCGGCGCGACAC
>DAICZL010000649.1 GCA_027311165.1 bacterium | reverse complement strand
GTTAACCTTCCTGCAATCTCGTCCTGTCAGGATCGCGTTCGGTCGCGATGGGAGAGCCAAAATGGCTATTCTGCCCTACATGCCTGCCATCGTACTGGCTCTCGGGGTCGCCGCGGGTATCGGGCTTGGCCTGATCGGGCCCGCCCCCGCGATGACGGTGCCGGGGCATGCCGGGCTGATCGGCGCGACACTCAGGCAGGATGGCGTGATGGACCCCCCGGAAGACGGCGGGTCCGAGCGCGGCTGAGCGCGGCCGGTTCGATGCGCTTTCCGGCTGCGGGTGCTGGCCCGGTTTCCCGCCGCCGGGGCGCGTGTGCACGCCGCACCTGATCCGACAGGATATCGTTTCAAACCTATCGAATTTGGCGTCTCGCGTTTGCGTCATACACGCAATGCTTGTAATCGTTCTGATCGTCAAGCATGCTCATCAGTCAGCGGCCAACGAGCGGGCCATTTTCTTCACAGGTGAAATAAAGGGTTGCTCATGTTGACGTTTTCGCCAGATGCCGGCAAGGCGGGGGCAAGTAACAAAAAATCGTCATCGAAGCTTGGTCTGTCCATTTTTAGAGATAGATTGCGTCTCAGGCGTCCTGATCCGGCGGAAAACGACGGGGAACTCCGGGTGGCGGAACCCGCTCCGGTTGTAGTGACGGCGCCGGAGCCGAGCCGCGCAGAGCCTCCGGCCGTGCGGGTGCCCGATCCGCCCCTCCGTGCCGCCGCGCAGCCCGCGCCGGCCCCGGTGATGGGGGGGGACGGCCTGGTGATCTATGCATCCGATCATCTGCGGGTGATCTATCGCCCGGCGGGCTCGGCGCATCTGGTGGTCACTTTCAACAGCATGGCGAAGCTGTTCGGCGGGAGCGATTTCTGGGCCCGCGACGCGCTGGAGCGGGAGGATGTCTCCGCGCTCGGCTTCGTCGCGAGCCGCCCCAACTGGTTCCCCGAAGCCGAGATGACCCGGGCGATCGCGGCGCTCGCAGCCGCGGAGGGCGGATCGATCCTGCGCCGCCACGACCGGATCATCACCTATGGCTTCAGCATGGGCGGGTACGGGGCGCTGAAATACGCGGCGCGGCTGGGTGCGGACGTGGCGCTGGCCTTCACGCCGCAATTCTCGATCGATCCGGCCGAGGTCGATCCCGCCGACCGGCGCTATACGCAGTTCTTCGATCCGGCGCTGAATGCCGCCATGGCGGTGACCGCGGCCGATCTCGGGGCCCGCAACTTCGTCGTGTATGATCCCGCCTCGGCGCTAGATCGGGCGCAGGCCGAAATGCTGGGGCGGTTCGACCGGCTGGAACGGGTGATCCTGCCCTGTGCGCTGCACGATACGATCCGGGTGGTGACGGAGTCGCGGCTGGGTGCGGATCTGCTGCGGCTGCTCGCCGAGAGAGATCTCTCGGCGGCGACCCTGCGCCGGCTGTTCCGCAGCGGGCGGGCGCGGTCGCGGACCTATCGAACCGGGCTCGACGACCGGGTACGCGCCCACGGGCCGGCCTGGACGGGCATCCGCAGGCGGCTGCTGCAGGCCTGGCAGGACATCGATCCCACGGCGCTGCGGCCGCTGATCGGCCTGACCGAACTGCAGATGGAGGAGGCGGGGCCGGCCGCCGCCGAGCCGGGGCTGCGCACGCTCTGGCAGAGCCGCAACCGGGCGCCGGCCTCGGAATGGTGGGGGCCGTGGCGGCTGTTCACCTTCGCCGGCCAGTCCGACAAGGCAGGCCAGTTCGCCGACCGTGCCGTCGCGGCCGATCCGGCGAACCCGATCCCGCGCGTCCATCTGGCCCGGTCGCTGCTGGACATGGGATTCCGCACCGCCGCCTCCGACGAACTCGACCGGGTGCGCGAAGCGGCGGGAGACCGGGTCGAGGTCTGGCGCCATCTTTCGGTGTTCTATCAGCGGCTCGGCCGCAGCGAGGATGCCGAGCAGGCGGCCGGGCATCTGGCCCGCCTGGTGCCGGCGGGCAGCCAGACGTGATCGGACGGCCCGCGGGCGGGTGGAAGTGATCGGACCCTGGCACCCGGGAATTGGGTGCTAGGGGATCTTGTGCCATGGGATCGGGCACCCTGGGATTTGGGGCTGTGGGATCGGGCAAGGCGGATGAGCCGGCCGGGCGCGCGCCGGCCCCCCCGTCGCACGCGTGCCTGGGTGCCGAGTGATCGCGGGGGCATGGACCGCGGGGCACCGGCGGCGGGCCGGTCGGCGCGAGGTTCCGCGCCGGGATGGGGCGGGTTCGCCGCCCTGGCCGGCGGACGCGGCGGCGGCCCAGCGCGGCAGGATCGGGCAGCCCCGGGATCGAAATTTTCGCCTTCCAAACCGCAGCCTGGTATGTCTAATTCATCGCTGACGGCGCGTCCGGCCGGCGCAGTGCGTGTGACAAGGCCAAACTCCCCGGCGGGTCCGGGGCAAAAAAGACGGCTGTTACAGGGTTGAGAAACGTCAAAGGGTTGCAATCAATGAAACGGTTCCTGGTTCCGGTGCTGGCTGGCGCGCTGGCGAGTGTGCTGCTGGCTGGCCCCGTGCTGGCGCAGCAGAAGAAGACACTGGCCTTCGTGACCAATGCCGCGGCCGATTTCTGGACGATCGCGCGGCGTGGCACCGAGAAGGCCGCCAAGGAACTGCCGGACTTCGAGGTCAAGTTCCTGGTGCCGAGCGAATCCACCCCGGCGGATCAGAAGCGCATCCTCGATGACCTGCTCGCCGGCGGCCTTGCCGGCGTCGCGATCAGCCCGGTCAATCCCGCGAACTCGACCGAGATCCTGAACAAGGTCGCGAGCCAGGCGGTGCTGTTCACCACCGACAGCGACGCCCCGCAATCCAACCGCGTGATGTATGTCGGCACCGACAACGTCGCCGCCGGCGTGCAGGCGGGCGAACTGATCAAGAAGGCGCTGCCCAACGGCGGCAAGATCATGCTGTTCGTCGGCACCATGGACAACGCCAATGCCCGCGAGCGGGTCGAGGGCATCAAGAAGGCGATCGCCGGCAGCAAGGTCGAGGTGATCGACGTCCGCACCGACAACATCGACTTCGTCCGCGCCAAGAGCAATGTCGAGGACACGCTGACCAAGTATCCCGATATCGCCGGTCTGGTCGGGCTGTATTCCTACAACACCCCCCAGATCTACGAGGCGGTGAAGGCCGCCGGCAAGGCGGGCAAGGTCAAGATCATCGGCTTCGACGAGGACCAGGCGACGCTGCGCGGGATCTCGGACGGCACGATCGAGGGCACGGTGGTGCAGCAGCCCTTCGAGTTCGGCTACCAGTCCATCAGGCTGATGGCCAAATACATCGCGGGCGACAAGTCCTTCATCCCCGCCAACAAGCTGATGATCGTGCCGACCAAGATCATCGACAAGTCCAACGTCGCCGAATTCCAGACGATGATGAAGGAGATGCTTCGCAAGTAGGCCGCGGCCGGACAGATCTCGCCAAGCGGGGGCCGGCTCTGGTGCCGGCCCTCCTATCCCGCCCGGGGGGGGCATGAGCGAATCGCTGCTCGAACTCCGTTCGATCACCAAGACCTATCCCGGCGTCACGGCGCTCAGCGATGTCAGCCTCTCGGTCGCGCGCGGGGAGGTGGTCGGTCTGATCGGCGAGAACGGGGCCGGCAAATCGACCCTGATGAAGGTCCTGGGCGGCGTCGTCGCGCCCTCCTCGGGGCGGATCGTGATCGATGATGTCGAACATGCCCGCCTGACGGTGCCGGATGCGATGCGGGCGGGCATCGCCTTCGTCCATCAGGAACTCAATCTTTTCGAGAATCTCGACGTCGCCGCCAATGTCTATATCGGCCGCGAGCCGCTCACCGGCGGGCCGCTGCGGCTGGTCGATACCGCGCGGATGCGCGCGCTGGTGGCGCCGCTGCTCGCGCGTCTGGGGGTGGACTATCGGGCCGACACACCGGTCGCGGCCCTGTCGATCGCGCAGCGGCAGAGGGTGGAGATCGCCAAGGCGCTCTCGCTCGATGCCCGCGTGATCATCATGGACGAGCCCACCTCCAGCCTGACCATCACCGAGACCAACCGGCTGCTGGAGGTGATCGCCGATCTGCGCGCCCATGGCGTCGCCATCATCTACATCTCCCACCGGCTCGACGAGATCAAGATCTGCGCCGACCGGGTGGTGTGCCTGCGCGACGGCCGCATGGTGGGCGCGCTGGCGCGGGAGGAGATCGATCATGCCAGGATGATCCGGATGATGATCGGGCGGGATCTGAAATCACTCTATCTCCCGCCGCAGCGTCCGGCCGAGCCTGGCGGCTGCGACGTGGAGGCGCTGCGGACGATCGCCTTTCCGGACCGCCAGGTCGCTCTTTCGGTGCGGCGCGGGGAGATCCTGGGGCTTGCCGGTCTGGTCGGATCGGGGCGCAGCACGCTCGCCCGCACGCTGTTCGGCATCGATCCGCCGCTCGGTGGCAGCATCACCCTCGGCGGCGAGCCGATCGAGGTGCGCAGCCCCCGCGATGCCATCGCCCGC
This sequence comes from bacterium, assembly GCA_027311165.1. Lineage (GTDB taxonomy): Bacteria > Pseudomonadota > Alphaproteobacteria > Acetobacterales > Acetobacteraceae > DAICZL01. The sequence continues at coordinate 4,188 of DAICZL010000649.1, read as the reverse complement.
GGCATCTATCTGATCCCCGAGGACCGCAAACGCTCGGGCCTGGTGCTGGAGATGTCGATCACCTTCAACGTCACCCTGCCCGATCTGTGGAGATATGCGCGCCTGGGCCTGGTCGATGCCGGTGCGGAGCAGAAGACCGCCGAGATCCAGAGCCGCCGGCTCGCGGTCAAGACGCCGAACGTGCAGACCCCGGCCATCTCGCTCTCGGGCGGCAACCAGCAGAAGGTGGTGCTGGCGAAGTGGCTGGCGATGCGCCCGCGGCTGATCATCCTCGACGAGCCGACGCGCGGCATCGATGTCGGGGCCAAGGGCGAGATCTACGCGCTGATGCGCGAACTCGCCGATCAGGGCGTGGCGATCCTGATGATCTCCTCGGACATGGAGGAGGTGATCGGCGTGTCGGACCGCATCGCGGTGATGCACGAGGGCGCGATCAGCGGCTTTCTGGAGCGTGCCGATTTCAGCGAACACAATGTGCTGCAGCTGGCGATCGGCCAGAAGCTGCACGCAGCAGCGGAGGCCTGAGCGATGGGCAAGAAGGAACTCGGCCTGGTGCTGCTGATCCTGGTGATCGGCGCGGTGACGGCGACGATCAACCCGCGCTTCATCTCGGCGGTCAATCTGGTGAACATGGCCAATCTGATCGGCCTGTACGGGCTGTTCAGCATCGGCGAGGGGCTGGTGATCATCACCGGCGGCATCGAATTGTCGATCGGCTCGATGTTCGCGCTGCTCGGGGTGGTGTTTCTCGATCTGCTGGTCGAGCGCGGGATTCCCTGGCCGGTGGCGCTGGGCGCGATCCTGCTGGGCGGGGTGGCGCTGGGCGCGATCCACGGCTTTCTGATCACGCGGATGAAGCTGCAGCCCTTCGTGGTGACGCTGTGCGGGTTGCTGATCTATCGCGGCGCCGCGCGCTACTACACCAACGACGCCACCATGGGCTTCGGCTATGGCAACGAGGGGTCGGGCACGCTGGCCTGGCTCACCGCCGGGCGGTCCTTCGGCGTGCCGCACACCTTCATCGCGCTGCTGATCGTTGCCGCGATCATGGCGGTGGTGCTGCATAAATCGGTCTATGGCCGCTATCTGTACGCGGTCGGCAAGAACGAGGAGGCGGCGCGGTTCTCCGGCATCAATGCCGATCGGGTGATCGCCGCCGCCTACATGATCTCGGGCCTGCTCGCCGGGCTGTCGGCGGTGTTCATCGTCTTCTACACCAACTCCGTCTCGCCCTCCTCGCACGGCAATTTCTATGAGCTCTACGCGATCGCGGCCGCGGTGCTGGGCGGCTGCAGCCTGCGCGGCGGCGAGGGATCCATCCTGGGCATCGTGCACGGCACCATCCTGTTGCAGGTGCAGCAGAACCTGGTGAACCTGCTGGGCATCCCGAGCTCGCTCAATTTCGCGGTGATGGGCACGGTGATCCTGGCCGGCGTGCTGGCCGATCGCGAACTGCAGAAGCGGCGGATGGCGGCGGTGGCGAATATGGGGGCCAAGGCGGCGAGGCCGGCGGCGGCGGTGGCCGCATAAAGCAGGGCCAGGGCTCCGCCCCGGACCCACATTCCCGGACCCACATTCACGGACCCACATTCCCTGGGGGCTACCCCGCATTGGATGGGGTCAAGCCCCCGGTAGGTCCCCAATGGGCCATCGGGGCAAAGCCCCCCGGTTCGTCCTACTCCCGCAGAACATAGGTATAGAGCTTCACCGTCCCGTCCGCGCCCCGTCTGCGGTACACTCCCTGCACCTCGCTCTCGAAGCCGGGAAACCGGTTGCTCGCCCGTTCGAACACCAGCAGATAGTCGAGCATCGGCTGCGCCCGCGGGCCCAGTCTTTCGCCGGGCACGATGGTCGCGATGCCGGGCGGATAGACCAGCATCAGATTGGCGGCGACCCGTCCGGCGATGCGGTCGACCGGCAGGAACTCGACCTCGTTTCGCACCATCCGCCGCACCGCCTCCTGCGGCGGCAGGGCCAGCTCCGGCAGATGTTCGGGGCGGAACTGGCGCCGCTGCAGCCCGCTCGTGTCGCGGTCGCGGTAGAAATGATGCATTTCGTCGCACAGCTCGCGCAGCCGCATTCCGCCATAGCGCGCCCGGTGGCGGGCGGTGAATTCGGTCAGCACCTCTGCCAGCGGCGCATTGGCGGCGTGCAGTTCCTTGAAGCGCACCAGCGCGCTCAGCAGCGTGCCGGCCTTGCTCGCCTCCACGCCGGGGGTCATCAGGAACAGGATGCTGTTGAGGTCGTTCTTCTCGCACACGATCCAGTTGTCGCGCAGATACTCGGCCAGGATCGGCGCCGGCACGCCGTGTTCGGCATAGCCGCCGCTGGCGCGGTCGAAGCCCGGGGTCAGCAGGGTCAGCTTGTTGGGATCGGTCATGGCGTAGCCCGGCGCCAGATGGCGGAAGCCGTGCCAGGCAGCGCCGGGTGCGAGTTCCCACATTGCCGGATCGCTCGCCAGGATGTCGGTCGGCACATCCTCCCAGCGGGTCGTTACCGGCTCGCCATCGGCACCTGCCAGCGTCACCACATCCGGCACGAACGGGTCGAAGAACCAGTTGTGCTGGGGATCGCTCTCCCGCTCGGCGTATTCGCGGGCCACCATGCGCAGTTTCTTGCGCAGCTCGATGCCCAGCCGGATTGTGTCGTCCCACAGCACCTCGCCGGATTTTCCCTTCATCATCTGGGCGCCGACATCGAGCGAGGCGAACAGCGGGTAGAAGGGCGAGGTCGAGGCGTGCAGCAGGAACATCTCGTTGAAGCGCAGATGCCCGACTCGGCGCTGCTGGCCCCTGATGTGGCGGTCGCGGACATGGATCTGGGAGGCCTGGGAGAAGCCGGCGAGCTGCTTGTGGGTCGATTGGGTCGCGATGATCCCGGGCTGGGCGGCGTCCAGCCCGGTCAGGCTCATGGCGAAGCGGCCGGCGAACAGCGGATGGAATTTCAGGAATCCGGCCCAGGCCTCGTCGAACAGGATATAGTCACAGAGATGGCCGATCCGGGCGAGCAGCTGGCCCACATCGTAGATCGTGCCGTCATAGGTGCATTGCTCGATCACCGCGGCCCGGAACGGCCGCGCGCGCCGCCAGGCCTCGGGGTCGGTGATCAGCGGATGGTCGCGGATCGCCTCGCGGATGCGGGTCTCGTCCAGCGCGTCATGGTCGATCGGCCCGATCAGCCCGTGGCAGTTGCGCTGGGTCGGCAGGAAGACCGGCAGTGCGCCGCCCATGAAGAAGGCGCCGTGATGGGCGGCCTTGTGGTTGTTGCGATCGAACAGCACCAGATCGCCCTGGGCGATCAGCGCCGAGAGCACGATCTTGTTGGACGATGAGGTGCCGTTGAGCACGAAATAGGTCTTCTCGGCGCCGAAGATTTCGGCTGCCTCCTGCTGCGCCTGCAGGGCGGGGCCCTCATGGGTCAGCAGATCGCCCAGTTCCAGCACCGAATTGTCGAGATCGTCGCGGAACACCGCCTCGCCGTAATGGGCGACGAAGATGCGCCCGATCGGGCTGCGGGCGTAGAAGGCGCCGCCATTATGGCCGGGGCAGGTCCAGAGCTGGTTGCCTTCCTCGGCATAGTCGAGCAGCCGGCCGAAGAACGGCGTCTTGAGCGCGGCGGCGTAGTGGCGCAGATGGCTCACCAGGTTCCGCGCGATGAACACCGGCGTCTCCTCGGCGAGGAAGACGTAGCCGGTGACCTGGTTCATCACCTCGATCGGCACTTCCTCCAGGCGCTGGCGGCGCACCAGCACGAAGATCGGCAGGTCGAGCCCGCGGGCGCGGACCAGCGCTACCCGCGCCGCGCTCTTGCTCTGCAGGCCGCGCTTGCCCCAGTCGATGACCATGCAGCCGAGCGCGGCATCGGCGCGGATCGCGAGCTCCGCCTCCTCCGGCCGGCGGGCCCGCAGCACCTCGAAGCCGAGCGTGCCCACCGCGGCGGCGATCTCCTGCAGTCTGGTCCCTTCGAGCGTGTCTTCCGACAGGGCGGCGCTGCAGAACAGGAACTTGAAATACCGGTCGTATTCCACGCGGATCTCCCTGTGTGGCGGGGCGCGGGGACCCCGGTCGGCGGCCTTGCCGCAGCCAGGCCGTACTGTCACGCACGAAGCCGTGAATTCTCCGGCCAAGACGGAGATTGCCCCCGATCTGCGGTGCTTCGGGCGGCGACGCTTCGGTGCGGGGCCGCTTC
>DAICZL010000648.1 GCA_027311165.1 bacterium | reverse complement strand
AACTAGCGCCGTGTTCTCATCGGTCTTCGTCGATCGCCCGCGTCTTGCCGTGGTCATCGCCATCGTGATGACCCTGGCCGGGGCATTGTCGCTGCTGCGCATCCCGGTCGCCCAGTTCCCCGATATCGTCCCCCCGCAGGTCACCGTCACCACCACTTTCCCCGGCGCCTCGGCCGCGGTGGTGGAATCGACCGTCGGCCAGCCGCTGGAAGCTCAGGTCAACGGCGTCGACCAGATGCTGTACATGAAGTCGAACAGCGGCAATGACGGCAGCTACACGCTGACCGTCAGCTTCGCGCTCGGCACCAATCCCGATATCGACACGGTCAACGTCAACAACCGGGTGCAGGCGGCGCTGCCCAAACTGCCCTCGGACGTCCAGCACCAGGGCGTGGTGGTGCAGAAGCGCTCCTCGGCGATCCTGCAGTTCATCAGCTTCTACGGCGAGGGCGGCAAGCTCTCTCCGCTGCAGATCAGCAACTATCTGACCATCAACGTGCTCGACCGGCTGAGCCGCATCAACGGGGTGGGGCAGGCGGCGGTGTTCGGCGCGCTCGACTACTCCATGCGCATCTGGTTCGACACCTCCCGCCTGGTCAGCCTGAACCTCGCTCCTTCGGACATCATCGGGGCGATCCAGGCGCAGAACGTGCAGGCCGCGGTCGGCCGCATCGGCGCCCGCCCGATCGCCGATGACGTGCAGTTCCAGATGAACCTGCAGACCACGGGCCGGCTGCGGACCCCAGAGGAGTTCGGCGACATCGTCGTGCGCGCCAATCCGGATGGCTCGCAGCTGCGCGTGCGCGACGTCGCGCGGGTGGAGATCGGCGCCGCCACGATGGACCGGCTGAGCCGCCTCGATGGCCAGCCGGCGATCACCATCGGCGTCTATCTGACCCCCGGCGCCAACGCCGTCGCCACCTCGGGCCGGGTGCAGCGGGCGCTGGCCGATCTCTCGACCCGCTATCCCGACGGGCTGAAGATGCAGATGCTGTACGACAGCAGCATCTTCGTCTCCGACACCATCGCCAGTGTGATCCAGACATTGCTCGAGGCCTTCGTGCTGGTGGTTCTGGTGGTGTTCCTGTTCCTGGGCAATCTGCGTGCCACCATCATCCCGACCATCGCCGTGCCGGTCAGCCTGATCGGCACCTTCGCGGTGCTGCTGCTGCTGGGCTTCTCGGCCAACACCGTCTCGCTGCTGGCGATGGTGCTGGCGATCGGCATCGTCGTCGACGACGCGATCGTGGTGGTCGAGAATGTCGAGCGGGTGATGGAGGAGGAGCCGGAGCTCTCGCCCAAGGAGGCCACCAAGAAGGCGATGGGCCAGATCACCGGCCCGATCATCGCGATCACCCTGGTGCTGCTGTCGGTGTTCGTGCCGGTGGGCTTCATCCCCGGCGTGTCGGGCCTGCTGTTCCGCCAGTTCGCGGTCACGATCAGCGTGGCGATGGTGATCTCCGCGATCAACGCGCTGACGCTCTCGCCGGCGCTGTGCGGGGTGGTGCTGCGCCATTCGCCCCGGCGCGGCCTCATGGGCTGGGTGATGCGCCGGATCGACAACGTGCGAGATGGCTATGCCGCCATCGTGGCGCGGCTGCTGCGCTTCGCCGCCTTCGTCCTGGTGCTGGTGGTGGCCTTCGGCGCCGGCACCTATCTGCTGGCCGCGCGCACGCCTTCGGGGTTCCTGCCCGAGGAGGACCAGGGCGCCTTCTTCACCTTCGTGCAATTGCCCGACGATGCCTCGGTCTCCCGCACCCAGGCGGTGGTGGCGGAGGTCTAGAAGATCATGAAGGGCATCCCGCAGATCGAGCACACGCTTTCGATCGTCGGCTATTCGCTGCTCGATGGCGTGGCGCAGTCCAACGCCGCGTT
>DAICZL010000647.1 GCA_027311165.1 bacterium | reverse complement strand
AGGCCGGCAGCCGCCGCGCGCCCCGGGCCGGGCCGGGCCGGGGGCCTCTGGCGCGCCCGGACCGGCATCGGCAGCTACTTCACGTCTTCCTTGGTCTGCGCCATGATCTGCGGCGCGGTGAAGTTGATCCCGCAAGGCGGGAAAGCATTGTCCGCGAAAAACTGCTCGTTCAGATCGGGAAAGTAGTTCTCGCCGGCCTTCAGATTGTTGAAATCAGCCACCGGGATCGGCACCGAGATCAGCTGCGGCATCACGTTGCCCTTCAGCGCCGAGATCGCCGCCTTGATCGAGATCGCCACCAGCGCCGGGGACTGGCCATAGGACATGCCCTTCAGCCCGTCCTTGACATGGTCGGCGATCTGCTTGCGGAAGTTGTTCTCGCCCTCGCCGGACATCGGCACCAGCGGCAGCTTGGCGTCGATCATCGCCTGCACGGTGCCGTCCGACCCGCCCTGGGTGAACACCCCGTCGAAATGCCCCTGCACCGCGATGGCGTCCGCGGTCACCTTCTGGCTGTCGCCGGACGCCCAGTTACCGACCACCTCGGTGATCTGATAGGTGCCGAGCTTCTTCATCTCGTCCTGGAAGCCGACATGGCGGTCGCGGTCGACGGAATTGCCGGGCACGCCGCGCACTTCCAGGATCTTGCCCTTGTCGCCGACATATTTGCGGAGCCATTCGGCGGACATCTTGCCCATCTCCGTCTGGTCCTCGTTGACCTGCATCACCTGGTCGGTGTCGAGCGCATTGTCGAACGGCACCAGGATCACGCCCTTGGCGTTGGCCTGGCGGATCACCCGGTCGAAGCCGGTGGTGCTGACCGCGTTGATGATGATCGCATCGAAGCCCTGGTTGATGAAATCCTCGATCGCGCCGAGCTGGGCGGCGACATCGGTGCCGGTGGAGACGACCTTGAATTCCTTGATGTCGGGCTTCACTTCCGGCGACTCGGCATAGGCCTTGGCGGTCTTGATCATCTGGATGCGCCAGGTATTGCCGACGAAGCCGTTGGCGAGCGCGATCCGGTAGGGTCCCTTCTTCGCCGGCCACTGCATCATCTTGGTGCTGGCCGACCACGGCTTGAAGCATTGCGGATCGGCCGGCGTGCCGGTGACGATCTTCGGACCGGCCGCCAGCGCCGGGCCCGCCAGCGCCGCGCCGAATGCCGCGACAGCGAGCAGCCCAGCCCATTTGGTGCGCTTCATGGTCTCTTCCTTCCCTGATCCTCTTGTCGTCGCACGGGCACCGAGCCGGGGCGGCGATGCATCACGCACAGCCCGCCCTTCACCGATCGCTCCGCGGCAACGTATTGGTATGACTACACGCGGAGGGTCGGGGGAAGTCAAGACGGCAGCCACGCACGCGCAGCAGCGCCGGCAACGGTCGCGAAAATCACCCTCGCGGGCATGTTTCTTGCGATCCTGGTCCGGCCATCACGCAGGGAGCCGGACCATGCTGCGCACGGGAGAGGAGTACCGCCGCTCGATCCGCGACGGGCGGGAAGTCTGGATCGACGGCGAGCGCGTCCCCGACGTGACGACCCACCCCGCCTTCCGCCCGATCATCGATGCCCGCGCCCGGATGTACGACATGGCCTTCGAGCCGGCGCTGGCGGACACCATGAGCTACCGGGACGCTGCCACGAACGAGGCCTGTTCCCGCGCCAGCAAGCCGCCCACCTGCCAGCAGGACTGGCACGACAAGCGGCGCTGGGTGGAGACGGTGCTGGCCGATCTGGGCGGGGTGGTGATCCGCGTCGGCGACGAGACGGTGGGCGAGATGTGGTCGCTCTATGACGGGCGGGCGGTGCTGGCCGAGGTCGATCCGCGCTTCGCCGACAACATCACCCGCCACATCGCCCGCGTGCACGAGCAGGACCTGTTCCACGTCTCGGCCAATACCGATCCCAAGGGCGACCGGTCCAAGCGGCCGCAGGATCAGGATCCGGACATGCTGCTGCACGTGGTCCGGGAAACCGATGCCGGCATCATCGTGCGCGGGGCGAAATACGAGACCGCCGCCGCCTATGCCAACCAGGCCTTCGTGAAGCCCACCATCGCCAACTGGGGCGATGACGCGCTGTCGGACTACGCGGTGGGGTTCATCTGCGGGATGGGCGCACCGGGGATCCGGCATATCTGCCGCTCGGGCTTCGCCGGGCGCGCGCCGGCGGCGGATTATCCCATCGCCAGCCGGTTCGACGAGATCGACGCGCTGGTGGTGTTCGACGATGTCCTCGTGCCGTGGGAGGATGTGCTGTTCTACCGCCATACCCGCGCCGCCCAGTTCATCCGCGGCACGCTGCACCGCTACAGCGCCTTTCCCTTCGTGCAGCGCGTGCTGGCGATCGCCGACCAGCTGATCGGCGTGGCGCTGTTCAATGTCCGCCAGACCGGGCTCGACCGGCAGCAGGCGGTGCGGGAGAAACTCGCCCAGCTGATCTGCTACCGTGAAGGCATCAACGCCCATCTGACCGCGGCGATCGCCCTCGCCGAGCCGAGCCCGGGCGGGCTGGTCATGCCCAACCAGTCGCTGCTGTACACGGGGCGGGTGCATGCCTGCGCCAATCTGCCGGCGATGGTGCATCTGGCGCGCGAGCTGTGCGGCGGGCAGATCTGCGTCACCCCGGATGCCGCGAGCTTCGCAGCACCGGGGATCAAGCCCTGGCTCGACAAATTCTACACGGTGAACGAGGCCTGGGGGCCCGATGACCGCCGCCGGCTGCTGGCCTTCGCGCGGGATCTGCTGAACTCCGACCAGGCCGGCCATCGCGTCACCTTCGAGCTGTTCGCCCAGGCGCCGCCCTTCGCCCATCTGAACGCGGTGTTCAACGCGTTCGATTTCACCGGCGCGCTGGATTTCGTGCAGCGCGGCGCCGGGCTCAGTGCCGTTGCGCGCGGCCGGTAGCGGCGCGTGGCGCCGGTCCGGGGCGGACCCTGGCGGGCGGCATCTGCTTGCGATCGGCTGCGCGGGGTCCTAGTTTAAGGCGGTAAGCCGAGAACGAGTCGCAACGAGGAGCCCGCCCCGGATGGGTCAGGATTTCAGCCGCATCGGACGACGCTGTGAACGGGCGGTGGTGACGGCCTATCGCGACCTGCGCCAGTTCGGCACCGGCGACCTGCACGCATTCCAGGCCTGCACCACGCTGTACCGCATCCATCACCCGGAAGCCTCGCTGTCGGAGGCGCGCCGCCTGGTCGCCGAATGGATCGATCACCACGTGGTGCGCGGGGATCGCGGCCCGACCGAAGGGTGCGACTGCGACTGAGCGGCGATGCCGCGGCGCGCGGGCCGAGGCGGCAGGGCCCCGGCCCAGAGCGCGACCGGAACCGGCTGCAATCGGGTCTTCGCTCCGCTCGCGCCGCGGTTCGTTGTTCTGGCGCGCAATCTAATCGCGGTTGAAGTCGGCCGGATCCGATAGTGCTCCAGGAATGCCACCCGAGGCGCTTTCCTGTCGGCGAGGCGGCGCCCAGGGGGTCATGCCGGTCTCGGCGCCCGCAGCGACCCCGGCGCCCGGACTGGCCCCGGCGCCCACATCGATCTTGGCGCCCACATCGATCTCGGCGCCCTCGCGTGGTCGCAGAGGGCGACGGCGCGCAGGCCCCGGCCTGGCCGCTACTTCGGCTCCTCGAGCCCGATCGCCCGGATCCGCGCCCCCTCCTCGTCCCACCCGGCCCGTTCCTTCACATTGAGGAACAGGTGCACCTTGCGCTCCAGCAATCGCGCCAGTTCCTCGCGCGCCCGGCTGCCGATCGCCTTCACCCGGGCGCCGCCCTCGCCGATCAGGATCGCCTTGTGGCCGGTCCGCGCCACGTAGATGGTCACGTCGATCCGCACCGAGCCGTCCTTGCGTTCCTGCCAGGTCTCGGTTTCCACGGTGGCGGCGTAGGGCACTTCGTCGTGGGTCTGCAGGAAGATCTGCTCGCGCACCAGTTCGGCCGCCAGCAGCCGGTCGGGCAGGTCGGTCAGTTCGTCTTCGGGGTAGAGATGAGGCCCTTCCGGCACCGCCCGGGCGAGTGCGTCGAGCAGCGTCTCGAGCCCGTCGCCGGTGACGGCGCTGACCATGAAGGTCTGTTCGAACGCGGCGAGCGCGGTCAGCGCGGCGGTCAGCGGCAGCAGCCGCGCGGGGGGCACCTGGTCGATCTTGTTCAGCACCAGCCACAGCCGGCGGCCCTGCGGGGCCAGGCGGGCGATGATGTCCTGCAGCCGGGGTGTGATCCCGGTCTCGGCATCGACCAGCAGCAGGGTCAGATCGGCATCCGCGGCACCGGTCCAGGCGGCGGCGACCATGGCGCGGTCCAGCCGCCGGCGCGGGACGAAGATGCCCGGCGTATCCACCAGCAGCAGCTGCGCCGAGCCGCCATCGGCGAGCGGGCGCATCAGGATGCCCAGCACCCTGGCCCGGGTGGTCTGCGCCTTGGGGCTGACGATCGAGAGCTTGGCCCCGGTCAGCCGGTTCAGCAGCGTCGATTTGCCGGCGTTCGGGGCGCCCAGGATGGCGACGAAGCCGCAGCGCGGGGCCATCAGCCGAGCCGCCCCAACAGGTCCGCCGCCGCTGTGCGCTCGGCCAGGCGCTTGCTGCCGGCCGAGCCGGTGCCGGTCTGCCCGGCCACGGTGACGGAGACGGTGAAGACCGGTTCATGCGACGGGCCGCTGCGCCCGGTCAGGGCGTAGTGCGGCAGTTTCAGGCCGCGGCCCAGCGCCCATTCCTGCAAAGCCGTCTTGGGGTCCTTGGGCGGCACATGCTGGGTCTCGATCGCATCCTGCCAGGCGCGGCGGACGAAGCGGCGGGCGACGTCCAGCCCGCCATCCAGATACAGCGCGCCGATCAGCGCCTCCATCGCATCCGCGCGCACCGTGGCGAGGCCGGCGACGCCGGCGCGCGCCTCGCCGGGCGCGATCGACAGCGCGGCCGGCAGCCCCACCGAAGCGGCGGCGCGGGCGACCACGGGGCCGGAGACCAGCTGGGCGTGGCGGCGGCCGAGCTCGCCCTCCTGCTCGTCGGGGAAGCGTTCGGCCAGCCATTCGGCGATCAGCAGCCCCAGCACGCGATCGCCCAGGAATTCCAGCCGCTCGTTCGATCCGGCGCTCGCCCGTGACCCGGTCACGGTGTCCATCATCCGCGATGCCGATGCCGGCCCTTCCCCCTCCGCCCCGGCGCGGGAGCGGCGCAAGCGGGCGCGGCCGCGCACCGCGGCGTGCTCGCTGGCCGAGCGATGGGTCAGGGCCTCGCGCAGCAGGTCAGGCCGGGTGAACTGGTAGTCGAGCAGCAATCCGGGCGGGACGCTCACCCCGGCCTCAATGCGTCTCAAGACATCGCACTTGCGGCGGGATGGCTTCTGCCAGCGCCGGCTCCGTCCGGCGGCGACTCGTGGGGAAGGGCATGTTTTCCCGAAGGCTCAATGGATCATGGTCAGCAGCCGCGACCAGCGGATCTCGAAGGGCCATTGCCAGATCTCCCACCAGGGCGCCGTCGCATCGACCGAGAAGAAGATGATCTCGGCCTTGCCGATCAGGTTTTCCACCGGCACGAAGCCCACCGCGTCCATGAAGCGGCTGTCCTGGCTGTTGTCGCGGTTGTCGCCCATCATGAACACGCGGTCGGGCGGCACCAGATATTCCTGGGTGTTGTTCTGGAAGCCCTCGCTGGTCTGCTTCAGGATGAAATGCTTGACCCCCTCGGGCAGGGTTTCCAGGTAGCGCCGGTCGCGGGTCGTGATGCCGTTGTCGGCCTCGTCGAAATGGCCGGCCTCGCTGCGCGCCACCTGCTCGCCGTTCACGTAGAGCAGGCCGTCGCGCACCTGGATGCGGTCGCCGGGCAGACCGATCACCCGCTTGATGTAGTCGATCGAGGTGTCGCGCGGCAGGCGGAACACCGCGACATCGCCGCGCGCCGGCATCTGCCTGAAGATCCGCCCGCTGAACAGCGCCGGCGAGAACGGCAGCGAGAAGCGCGAATAGCCATAGCTGAATTTCGACACGAACACGTAATCACCCACCAGCAGCGTCGGTTCCATGCTGCCGGAGGGGATGTTGAACGGCTCGAAGGCGAAGGTGCGGATGCCGATCGCGATCAGACCGGCATAGGCGACCGTCTTCGCGTTCTCGACGAAACTGCTGGTTTTGCGCTTTGCCATCTTGGGGAAGGGTTTCCGGTCGGAAAATTCCGGCGGATCAAGCCCATGCGACATGCCGGTGTCAAGCGAGCCGTCCGCCGCGGCGGCCGGGCGGGGCATTCAACCGGCCAGCGCGGAGATGATCACCTGGGCATAGGCATAGGGAAACTCGTCGGTCATGGTCAGGGCGAGCTGCGCCGCCATGCCGGGCGGGGTGATCGCCGCCAGCCTGGCCGCGGCACCGCCGGTCAGCACCAGGGTCGGCTGGCCGGAGGGCAGGTTGACCACCACCAGATCCGACATGAACACGCCGCGGCGGAAGCCGGTGCCCAGCGCCTTGGCGGCCGCCTCCTTGGCGGCGAAGCGCTTGGCCAGGGTCGCCGCGAACAGCCGCCCCGTGCGCCCGGCGGCCTTCGCGCGCTCGGGCGCGGCGAACACGCGCGCGAGGAAGCGCTCGCCATGGCGGGCGATCACCGCCTCCACCCGCCGGATGTCGCAGAGATCGGCGCCCACGCCGAGGATCATCCGCGCGCCCGCTCCACCTGGGAGATGCCGGCCGCGCCGCACAGCCCGGCGATCACGCTGGCGAGGTGGCGGACGTCGCGGACATCGACATCGACCAGGATCTCGAAGAAATCCTGCTGGCGGTTGACGATCTTGAGGTTCGACACGGCGCCGTCCTGCTTGGCGATGGCGTTGGCGAGGCCGGCCAGGGTGCCCGGCTCGTTGGCCGCGATCACGCTGATCCGCCCGGTATGCAGCGCCGAGGGGCCGGATTTGCCCGCGCCCGGAGCGGTCGGCTCCCAGTCGACATCGATGAACCGCTCCGGCGTGGCGGCGAAGGTCTCCAGCGTCGGGCAGTCGCGGGTATGGATGGTCACGCCCTTGCCGGTGGTGACGATGCCGACGATGCGGTCCCCCGGCACCGGATGGCAGCACCCGGCATAGGAGACCGCCATGCCCGCGACCAGGCCGCTGATCGGCATCCCGCCGCTCTCGGCGCGGCCCGATGCCCGCAGACCGGCCCGCGGCGGCAGCACCGGCATCATGCGCGGCGCCCGCGGGGTCTGGCGCAGTTCCGGATAGGCCGCGTGCACCACGTCCTTGGGGCCGAGATTGCCGTTGCCGACCGCGACATAGAGATCGTCGTGGCTGGCGAGCTTGAGCGGCTTCAGCGCCGCGTCCAGTACCTTTTCCGACCCGTCCACGCCTTCCTGGCGGAACGCCTTGGCCAGCGCCGCGCGGCCGGCATCGATATGCAGCTGGCGCTGCTGCTGGTGGACGAAGCGGCGGATGCGCGCGCGCGCCTTGCCGGTGACGCAGAACCGCTCCCATTGCGGGCTCGGCGTGCCGCCGCGGGCGGTCATGATCTCGACCTGGTCGCCGTTCTGCAACTCGTAGCGCAGCGGCATCAGCCGGCCGTTGATCTTGGCGCCGACGCAGCCGTCGCCCACCTGGCTGTGCACGGCATAGGCGAAATCGACCGGGCTCGCCCCGCGCGGCAGCTGGATCAGCTGGCCCTTGGGGGTGAAGCAGAACACCTGGTCCTGGTAGAGCTCGAGCTTGGTGTTCTCCAGGAACTCGTCCGGAGCGGCGGAATTGTCGAGGATCTCGAGCAGATCCTGCACCCAGCGGAAGCGCTGCACTTCCTTCAGCGGGTCGCCGCCGGGCTCGTCGTCCTGCTTGTACAGCCAGTGCGCGGCCACGCCGTTCTCGGCCACGTCGTGCATGTCGCGGGTGCGGATCTGCACCTCGATCTTCTGGTTGCGGGGCTCGCGCAGCGTCACCCCGGTATGCAGGCTGCGATAGCCGTTGGATTTCGGGGTCGAGATATAGTCCTTGAACCGCCCGGCGATCACCGGATAGGCGGAATGGATCGCCCCCAGCGCGGCGTAGCAGGCTTCCCGTGTCGGCACCACGACACGGAAGGCCATGATGTCGGAGAGCTGCTCGAACGCGACGTTGCGCCGCTGCATCTTCTCCCAGATCGAGAACGGCGATTTCTCCCGCCCCGTCACCTCGAGCACGCTCACGCCGCAATCGTGGCAGACGCGGGTGAGCTCGACGCGCATCTCCTCGATCACGTCCGCCCCCTGGCCGCGCAGGAAGTTCAGCCGCGCCTGGATGGTGTCGAAGGCCTCGGGGTCGAGCTGGGCGAAAGCCAGCGTCTGCAGCTCGGTCTTCAGCCGCTCCATGCCGATCCGCTCGGCGAGCGGGGCATAGATCTCCATGGTCTCGCGGGCGATGCGCTGGCGCCGCTCGGCCTGCTTCACGAAGTGCAGGGTGCGCATGTTGTGCAGCCGGTCGGCGAGCTTGACCAGCAGCACCCGGATATCGCGGCTCATCGCCAGCACCAGCTTGCGGAAATTCTCCGCCTGCTTGGTGCGGTCGGACTGGAGTTCCAGACGGGTGAGCTTGGTCACCCCGTCGGCGAGGCCGGCGATCTCGCGGCCGAAGCGCTTCTCGATCTCGGGCAGGCCGACGCCGGTATCCTCGATCACGTCGTGCAGCAGGCCGGTCGCGATGCTCGCGGTGTCCAGCCGGTAGCCGGCGAGGATGTCGGCGACCGCCAGCGGGTGGGTGATGTAGGGATCGCCGTTGTCGCGGGTCTGGCTGGCATGGGCGCTGGTGGCGAGCGCCCAGGCCGCCTCGATCAGGCCGGTATCGGCCTTGGGATCATAGGCGCGGATCTTGGCGATCAGCGAGGCCGACGCGGCGGCGCCACCCTCCGCGCCATCGGGGGCGCGGGCGGGGCCCGTGACGCTCGGTCCACGGGCGCCCGGGCTCACGAAGCCCTAGCGGCGGGGCCGGCCGCCGAGCTCCGCCTCGATCGCCGCCTCGAGATCGTCGGGCGACAACTCTTCGGACTCGGCCGGCAATGCCCCCGCTTCCTCCTCGGCCGCGATCTCCTGCAGGCCGAAGATGTTCTGGTCGGTGGGGATCAGATCCAGCACTTCCTCGTCGGCCGGCTCGGGCTCCGGCGCGCGGGAGAGCGACTTGATCAGGTCCTGTTCGATCTTCTCGAGCGGGATCGTCTCGCCGGCGATCTCGCGCAGCGCGATCACCGGGTTCTTGTCGTCGTCGCGATCGACGGTGAGTTCCTCGCCGCGGGAGAGGTTGCGGGCCCTCTGGGCAGCCAGCAGCACCAGCTCGAACCGGTTGGGAATCCTCTGGACGCAATCCTCAACCGTGACGCGCGCCATGCGGCCAATCTCCAAAACTCTGTCTAGGGGAACTCTCCATTTAAGCCATTGGCGGCGATATTGCAAGGCTTGCCCCCCGGCCCTGGGAAAGCCCCGGCCTGGGAAAGCCCCGGTCCTGGGAAAGCCCCGGTCCTGGGAAAGCACTGGCCTGGGAAAGCACTGGCCTGGGAAAACCGGCCTGGCAGGGGACCCGCTGTTCCGCCCGGGCCGCAGAACCGGCCGGGGGGGGTGAGTAGTTTCCGATCCTGATCAGGCAAGGCGAAGGCTGATAGTACGGGCCAAGGCCGGATGCGGATCCAGCCGGCCGCAACCGGGTTCCGGCCCAATGATCCCGGGCCCAATGACCCCGGGCCCAATGATCCCCACAGCTTCAGCGTGAAAGAAAAACCGTGACCGAAAACCGTGGCACTTCCCCCGTTGCAGATCGGCCCGCAGAGGGCGCACGCGACAGCGGCCCGGGCGGTTCGCGGTCCGGCAATAAGCGGACAATGAAGGCATTCGTCTATCGCGGCCCCGGCCGGAGCGGGGTCGAGGACCGGCCGAGGCCGGAGATCGAGGGACCGGGCGATGCGATCGTGAAGATGGTGAAGACCACCCTCTGCGGCACCGATCTGCACATCCTCAAGGGCGACGTCGCCACCTGCGCCCCCGGACGCATCCTCGGGCACGAAGGCATCGGCACGATCGCCGCCCTCGGCCCGGCCGTGAGCACGTTCCACGAGGGCGACCGGGTGCTGATTTCCTGCATCTCCTCCTGCGGCACGTGCGGCTATTGCCGCCGCGGCATGTATTCCCATTGCACCACGGGCGGCTGGATCCTCGGCAACGAGATCGATGGCACGCAGGCCGAATATGTCCGCATCCCCCACGCCGAGACCAGCCTCTATCCGATCCCGAAGGGCGCAGACGAGGAGGCGATGGTGATGCTGAGCGACATCCTGCCGACCGGCTTCGAATGCGGCGTCCTCAACGGCAAGGTGGCGCCGGGGGCGAGGCTCGCGATCGTCGGCGCGGGACCGATCGGGCTCGCCGCGCTGCTGACCGCGCAGCTCTATTCGCCGGCCGAGATCATCATGATCGACCTCGACGACAACCGCCTGGCGATGGCCAGAACGTTCGGCGCCACCCAGACCGTCAACAGCACCGACGGCAAGGCCGCGGCCGCGGTCAAGGCACTGACCGGCGGGCTTGGGGTGGATACCGCGATCGAGGCCGTCGGCATCGGGGCGACCTTTCAGCTCTGCCAGGACATCGTCAGTCCCGGCGGGGTGATCGCGAATATCGGCGTGCATGGCGAGAAGGTGGACCTGCATCTCGAAAAGCTATGGTCGCAGAACATCACCATCACGACCCGGCTGGTCGATGCGGTCACCACCCCGATGCTGCTGAAGACAATGCAATCGGGCAAGATCGACCCCACAAGGCTGATCACGCATCACTTCACCTTCGATCACATCCTCGATGCCTACGAGACCTTCGCAAACGCGGCCCGGACGAAGGCGCTCAAGGTCATCATCACGGCGTGAGGCAATGGCGGGCAGGGCGCGGGCGGCGGTGCCGCCCCCCTCGCTCACGGCGTCACGGAGAGCGGGCGCCCCCGGCGGTGTTCGGCCAGCACGCAGCATGCGTCCCCGACGCCGGATGGCCGGTCCAGCCCGCCGACCGGCCGGACCATGTCGTGGATCGCCCGACCGATCCCGCCGGCACGGGGCACCGGCCGAGACCGGTGCCGCGCTATCCCCCGCCCGGCCGCGGCAATGCCACTGCCACCGAGGCACTTGCCCGTCCGCGCACGCGATACAGCCGGAACCCCTCGGCCGCCATTCCGTTGCGACCTCGTATCACCTCGCCGATCCCGGTGATCTCCGCCCAGGGAAGCGGATCGAGATCCTCGCCGCGCCGGGCGCTGCGCACCAGCAGCCCCGTCCGGTCGGCGATCACGGGGCCGGCCGGGGGCAGAGCGACGAAGCCCCAGCGCGGCTCCACCCCCACCATCTCCACCCAAGGCGGCAGGTACCAGGCGAGTTCCGCCGCCGGGCCATAGCCGTCCGCGGCGACGAACGCCGCACCCTCGGCCAGACGCGCCCGGTCGATCTCCAGGGCCAGTTCCCGCCAGCCGGCCAGCCGCAGCAGCGTGGGATCGGCATGGATGGAAAGCCGCAGCGGCGCGGCGATCGCCTGGACATACAGCCCGAGGCTCAGAACCCCGCCCAGCGCCACCGCCGGTCCGACCAGGCGCCGCCAGAAGGCGCCCTCCAGCCCCGCGGCCGCGATGGCGGCGGCCGGATACAGGATCGCCGGCCAGTTGCCCTGCACCCGGTCGCCCAGCGCGTGCTGAAGGAACACCAGCGCGGCCGGCAGGCTGAGGCAGGCGAGCAGCGTGAAGGCCCGATCCCGCGCCCGCAGCGTCCGCCGCAGCGCGAGGCCGAGGCCAGCGGCACAGAGCAGGAAGACCAGCGGGGTGGCCAGGCCGATCTGCCCGCCCACCAGCTCGGCCACGAAGCGCAGCGCCCGTGCCGGATCCCACGCCCCGGCTCGGCCACCCTGCTTGAGGAAGCTCGCCCAGCCATGCGCGGCGTTCCAGGCGAGCACCGGCGCGAACAGCGCGAGCCCCAGCGCCGCCCCAGCCCAGACGGCAAGCCGGCGCAGCCAGACGCGCTGCGCCGGCACCGCCAGCAGCCACAGCAGCGCCCCCAGGGGCAGGAAGATGGCGGTGTATTTGCTGGCCAGCGCCAGGCCGCTGGCAGCCCCCACCACCAGCCACCAGCCCGGCCGGCCGCCGGCGTTCAGCCGCGCGAGGCCCCACAGGCCCAGGGTCCAGAACAGCAGCAGCGGCGCGTCGGGGGTCATCGTGACGCTGCCCACGCCCAGCGCCAGGGTCGCATTCAGCAGCGCCACCGCGACCAGCCCCGCCCGCCGCCCCGGCAGCAGGCGCTCCGCAGCGTCGGCCAGCAGCAGCGACCCGCAGGCGGCGGCCAGCGGGGCCAACAGCCGCACCCCGATCGCGGTATCGCCGGCCAGCGCGGTTCCGGCCCGGATCCACAGCGCAACCATCGGCGGATGATCCAGATACCCGGCGGCCAGGGCGCGCGACCACACCCAGTAATACGCCTCGTCGGGCGATAGCGGGACCAGCCCGGCCACCGCCAGCCGCAGCGCGGTCAGCAGCAGCAGGCCTGCCAGCGCCCAGCCGGGCAGCGCCGCGCCCGCGCGCAGTTCCGGATGCTGCATGGCCGGGTCCGTCCCTAGCCGTGCCCGGGCCGGGGCCCCGGAGCCCGTTCGACGAAACCTACCCCGCAGCCGACGGGTTTAAGGGGCAGGCCCTTGGCGGGTCGATGGCAGAGCCCTCGCCTTTCCTGCCCCGACCCATACCGCCCCGCCCCGTACCGACCCGACCCGTACTGGCCCGACCCGTACTGGCC
>DAICZL010000644.1 GCA_027311165.1 bacterium | reverse complement strand
AGTACAACCATTCGGGCGCCACGCCCCGCCGATACCGGCGCGATGCCGCGATCGCGCTGGCCGAGCTCGCCTGCCAGCTGGACGATGCCTGGGCCAGGCTGGAAACCCAGGGCCATCACCTGGTGGTCACGTTCTGCGAGCTGGCCACCACCGATCAGGCCGGGTTCACCAAGATCGCCGGCGAGGCGCATTTTCAGCTGGATGTGCGCAGCGTCGATCCGGCGAGCGTCGATGCCGTATTCGCCGAACTGCACCGCCTGGTGCCGCTGATCGAGGCGCGGCGGGGCGTGCGCTTCGACCTCGGGCCGGAAACCGGCAGCGTGCCCAGCCCGATGGACCCGGCCTTGCGCGCGCGGCTCGCCGGCATCGCCGATGGTCTGGGCATTGCCTGGCGGGCCATGGCGTCCGGCGGCGGACACGACGCGGCGGCCTTCGCCCAGGCAGGCGTGCCGGCGGCGATGCTGTTCGTGCGGAACCAGAACGGCAGCCACAGCCCGGCGGAGGCGATGCGGAGGGAGGATTTCGCCGCCGCCTGCCAGGTGATGGCGCGCTGGGCGGCGGAGGCTGCGGGGTGAGGAGGCGGACACGAGGGCAGAGGGCGCCGGCCTTCGGGGTCAAGCCTGGGCGACGCCCCAAGCCCGCTCCCCTGTCACCGGGATCCAGGGCACCTGGCAGTGGCGGAATTGGGCCATCGGGAGTCGAGCAAGCGGATGGCGGGGCGCGGCGCGAGAGACTGCGCCCCTCCCCAGACATCGGATCCGCCGACCGCTGCGATTTCGGGCGGTGGGGTGATGGACGCCAGGCGAGGCCTGTCCAATAGTGACGTCGCGACCGCGCTGACGCACGGGCCGCAACAGCACGAGGATACTCCGACATGGCCTCTCCGCCTGTCGTCGTCATCGGCGGCGGCATCATGGGTGCCTGCACCGCCTGGTTCCTGCGCGACGGACCGGACCCGCTGGACGTGCTGGTGATCGAGCGCGACCCCGCCTACCGCTTCGCCTCCACGACGCTCTCGGCGGCCTCGATCCGCACCCAGTTCTCCCTGCAGCTCAATGTGCAGATGTCGCTGTTCGGCGATGACTTCCTCGAACGGCTGGACCGGATGCCGGGTGGCGGCATCGGCCGGGTGCGGCGCGGCTATCTGACCCTGGCGGGCCCCGCCGGAGAGGCACAGCTGCGCGACAATTTGCGCATGCAGACCGCGCAGGGCGCGCAGGTGGAATTCCTCGATCATGCCGCGCTGACCGCGCGCTGCCCCTGGCTCAACACCGCGGATCTCGCCTGCGCCACCTATGGGCTGCGCCACGAGGGCTGGTTCGATGCCTACGCCCTGCTGCGGCTGGTGCGCGCCGAGGCGATCGCCAAGGGCGCGCGCTTCCTCCACGACGAAGTGACGGGCCTCGATCTGGATGGTGACTGCCTCGCCGCCGTGCGCACCGCTTCGGGCGAGCGCATCGCGGCGGGGCATGTGGTGAACGCCGCCGGCGCCTGGGCCGGGCGTGTCGCGGCGCTGGCGGGGATCGATCTGCCGGTCGGGCCGCGCAAGCGCACCGTGTTCGTGCTGCGCACGCCCCTGCCAAATGCGGACATGCCGCTGATCTTCGACATCTCGGGCGCCTGGATCCGCCCGGAGGGCGAGGGGTTCATCGCCGGCATCGCCTTGCCGGCGGAGGCCGATCCGGACGCCGCGGGCGATTTCGAGCCGGACATGCAGCTGATGGAGGAGACGCTCTGGCCGCTCTTGGCCGGACGCATACCGGCGCTCGAGGAATTGCGCGTGGTGCGGGCCTGGGCAGGGCATTACGAGGTCTGCACGCTCGACCACAACGCCGTGATCGGCCCGCATCCCGAGATCGGCAATCTGATCTTCACGGCGGGCTTCAGCGGCCACGGCGTGCAGCACGGCCCCGCCGCCGGGCGGGCGGTGGCGGAACTGATCCGCCATGGCGGCTATCGCAGCCTCGATCTCACCCCGTTCGGCTTCCAGCGCATCCGCCAGGGGCGGCCGATGCCGGAGCTCGCGGTCTATTAGCCGGCCGGCTCCTCGATCGCGGGTCCCAATGGGCCATGGGGGACCTCAGCTCCCTGGTGGGTCCAGGGCGAGGCCCCGGCCTTGCCTTCCGGCCTCAGGCCTGTACTGACAGCACCGTCTCACGACCAGGAGAGTCCGCCATGGTGCACGCCCCGCCGCCCGCCAACCCCTCGGCCCCGCCGGTGCGGATCAACCTCTATTCCGACACTCAGACCCGGCCCAGCCGGGCGGTGCGCGCGGCGATGGCCGAGGCCGAGGTGGGGGACGAGCAGTTCGGGGCGGATCCCACGGTCAACCGGTTGTGCGAGCGCATGGCCGCGTTGCTGGGCAAGCCGGCGGCGATGTTCCTGCCCAGCGGCACGATGTGCAACGAGGTGGCGATCCTGACCCATTGCCGCCCGGGCGATGAGGTGCTGGCGCATGAGACCGCGCATATCATCATCGCCGAGGGCGGCGCCCCCTGGGCCCTTGCCGGGGTGCAGGTGACCGGCCTGTCCGGCCCGCGCTGGCAGTTCGACGTGGCCGCCGTTGAAGCGGCGATCCGGATTCCGAGCCGCTATGCCCCGCCGCAGACGCTGCTGTCGGTCGAGCAGACCTCCAATCTCGGTGGCGGCGCGGTCTGGCCGGCGGCGGAACTCGCCGCGGTGGCCAGGGCGGCGCGCGCCCATGGGCTCGCCACGCATATGGACGGGGCGCGGCTGATGAACGCGGTGGTGGC
>DAICZL010000265.1 GCA_027311165.1 bacterium | reverse complement strand
GGCTTAAGCCGATCGGCCCCGGCCGCTACGAGGGCCGCACGATCAAGCGCCTGACCGATACGCCCGGCCGGGTGCTGGGCGTCTTCCGCCCCGCCGCGCCGGAACGCACCCGCCACGGCCCGCAGGCCCGCGCCGTCGCCGGGCGCATCGTGCCGACCGACCGGCGCAGCAAGGCGGAATGGATCGTCCCGCTCGGCGAGGATGGCGGCGCCGAGCCCGGCGAGATCGTGCTGGCCGCGCCTTTGCCCCATGAGGGCCTCGGCCTCAAGCCCGCCCGCGGGGTGGAGCGGCTGGGGCGGATGGGTGATGCGCGCAGCATCAGCCTGATCTCGATCCACACCCACGACATCCCGCAGGAATTCTCGCCCGAGGCGCTGGAGCAGGCGGGGCGCGCACGGGGCACCCCGCTCGGCCGGCGCACCGATCTGCGCGCGGTGCCGCTGGTGACGATCGATGGCGAGGACGCACGGGATTTCGACGACGCGGTGTTCGCCGAACCCGCCGGCGAGGGGTTCCGCCTGTTGGTCGCCATCGCCGATGTCGCCCATTACGTGCGGCCGGGAACGCCGCTCGACCGCGACGCAAGGGCGCGCGGCAACAGCGTGTATTTCCCCGACCGGGTCGTGCCGATGCTGCCCGAGGCGCTGTCCAACGGCTGGTGCAGCCTGCGCCCGGGCGAGGATCGCGGCTGCCTGTTCGCCGAGATGACGATCGATGCCGCGGGACGCAAGACCGCCCACCGGTTCGGCCGCGGGCTGATGCGCAGCGCCGCACGGCTGACCTATGAACAGGTGCAGCAGGCCCGCGACGGCACCGCTGATGCGGCGGTTCCCGCCGGCGTGCTCGATGCGCTCTATGCCGCCTTCGCCGCCTTGCTGTCGGCCCGCGTCGCGCGCGGCACGCTCGATCTCGATCTGCCGGAGCGCAAAGTCCTGCTGGACGCGCAGGGCCAGGTCGCCGCCGTGCTGCCGCGCCCGCGGCTCGACAGCCACCGGCTGATCGAGGAGTTCATGGTGCTGGCCAATGTCGCCGCCGCCGAGGAACTCGAGCGGCTGCACCGGCCCTGCATGTACCGCGTGCACGCCCCGCCGTCGGCCGAGAAGCTCGCCGCGCTGCGCTCCTTCCTGCACGGCTTCGCCATCTCCCTGCCGCCGGGCGATCAGGTGCATCCGCGCGATCTGGACCGGGTGCTGCGCCAGGTGGCGGGAACCGAGGCGGCGCCGCTGGTCAACGAGGTGATGCTGCGCAGCCAGTCCCAGGCCGCCTACAGCCCCGACAACATCGGCCATTTCGGCCTGGCACTGTCCTCCTACGCGCATTTCACCAGCCCGATCCGCCGCTACGCCGACCTGCTGGTGCACCGGTCGCTGATCAGCGGGCTGAAACTCGGCGAAGGCGGGCTCGATCCCGACGAGGCGGGGCGGTTCGCCGACACCGCCGAGCACATCACGCTGACCGAGCGGCGCGCCCAGCTGGCCGAACGCGACGCGATCGACCGCTATCTGGCAGCCCACATGGCCGGGCAGATCGGCGCCGTGTTCGCCGCGCGGATTTCCGGGGTGACGCGGTTCGGCCTGTTCGTCACACTGGCCGCCAACGGCGCCAGCGGGATCGTCCCGGTGTCGTCCCTGCCCGATGATTTCTGGATGCACGACGAGACCTCCCAATCCCTGATCGGCCGGCGCAGTGGCCAGGTCTTCCGGCTGGCGCAGCTGGTGGAGGCGCGCCTGGCCGATGCCACGCCGGTCACCGGCGGGTTGGTGTTCCACATCCTGCAGGGACCGGACGGGCGGGCGCCAGCGCGCCGCCAGGGCACGACGAGACGCCGGTCCGGACCCGTGTGATCCGCGCCCGCGCAGCGCTGCTGTGGCTGATGCTGGCCGCCCCGGCGCCGCTGCAGGCGCAGTCCATCACCCCCGTGCCGGGCGCAGGCCGGATGGGAACCGGCCAGACTTGGGACAGCCAGACTTGGGACGGCCATACTGGGGACGGCCAGACTTGGGACGGCCATACTGGGACCGACCCGACTGGGACCGACCCGACTGGAAACGACCCGACTGAAATCAGCCAGGCGAGGAACGACCAGGCCGATGGCGCGGCGGCACCGGCCGATGGCGGAAGCCCCGCCAGCTTCGACCGGCCGCTCACCGCGCGGGTGTTCGCGACCGCGCTCGCCTTCATCGCTCCGCGCAGCCTGGAAATGGTGGCGGTGCCGCAGCTGACACTCTGGGGATTGCGCGGGCTGAGTGCGCTCGATCCCGCGCTCGGCACCGAACTGCGCGAGGACAGGCTGCGCCTGCTGGGGGCGGACCGGGTGCTGGCG
>DAICZL010000636.1 GCA_027311165.1 bacterium | reverse complement strand
GTGTGGCGGGCGGCGGGTTCCTGCCCTGGGCCTGGGGGCTGAACGGCGCCTTCTCGGTGGTGGCGACGCCGCTCGCCAATCTGCTGGCGGTGCAGGAAGGCTACAGCCGGGTTCTCTTGGTGGCTTCCCTATTGTATGTGCTGGCGATGGTTTCGTTTCCCTCGGTCAGAAAGAGTGCATCTTGGCAGCATGTTTCGGCAATCTGAGCCGCCGCCGGCTGATCGCCGGCTCCGCCCGGCTGGGCGGGGGCCTGGCGCTGAACGGGGCGCTGGGGAGTGCCCTGGGCGGCCTGGCCGCGATGCGCCCGGCGCTGGCGGCGGGGGAATGGACCCGCGCGGCCTATGAGCAGGCGATGCGCCAGTCCGGCCGCCCGGTCGATCTGACCGAGGCGCAGTTCCAGGCGATCCAGCACCGCAAGCCGGCCGCCATCGCGCATATCGAGCGCTATCTGACCGAGCGGCTGGGCAGCGCCGATCCGCTGGTGCTGGACGCCTTCCGCGCGGTGCCGCGGGAATATTTCCACTATCTGTACGCCGAGCATCGGGCGAGCCCGGGCGATGCCTATGAGGACACGCCCAAGCCCTGGGCGCTGGGCTATGGCTCGGCGCTGTCGGACTATCTGGGCCAGGCCTACATGACCCAGATCGCCAAGCCCCGGGCCGGCGAGGTGACGCTGGAGATCGGCACCGGCAGCGGCTTTCAGAGCGCGCTGCTCTCGCGCATCGTCGGGCACGCCTATTCGATCGAGATCATCGAGCCGCTGGGCCGGGCGGTGGCCCGCATCTTCGCGCCCCTGGGCTATGACAATGTCTCGACCCGGGTGGGCGACGGATATTACGGCTGGCCCGAGGTCGCCGGCGGGTTCGACATGATCATCGTGACCTGCGCCGCGCAATACGCGCCGCCCGACCTGTTCAAGCAGCTCAAGCCCGGCGGACGGATGATCATCCCGATCGGCCAGCCCTTCAAGCGCGGCCAGGTGCTGTACGTCTATACCAAGGACGCCGACGGCAAGATCCACTCGCGGCGGGACATGGGGGTGTTCTTCATCCCGATGACCGGGGCGATGATGAAGGTGCCCCCGCCGCATGGCGCGCCTAGCGCCGAAGCGCCACCGGCGGCGACGTCGGTGGCGGCGCCAGCGGGCGCCGAGGCGGCCAGGCCGGCGACCGAATAGCGGGAATGCTGGAGCGCGATCGGAACCGGCTGCCATCGGATCTGCGGTCCGCTCGCGCTCCAGCCCGTTGTTTTGGCGCGCAATTTGATCGTGGTTGACGTCACCCTGATGCGATAGTGCGCTGGAGTTCCAGACCCGTTGCGTCCGAGCGGCTGTCCCTGCAGGCGCTGTCGGGCTGCGCAGCCGCCCGGCGCCTCGCGGGGGCCGATGGGAAGCAGGGGCGGCGCCATCGCCGCGGCTCTTGTGCCCCGCCTCGCCCTGCGCCACATCTGCAGTCTCCCCCGGCGATGAGGCGTGGCGCATGCCGACCGGCTATGATCTGCTGATCCGCGGCGGCACCGTGGTGCTGCCCTGGGGGATGGAACAGACCGACGTGGCGGTGCGGGACGGGCGTATCGCCGCCCTCGGCCCGGCGGCGGGCGCAGGCGCGGCCACGGTCATCGATGCCACCCATCTGCATGTGCTGCCAGGCCTGATCGACCCGCATGTGCATCTGCGCGAACCCGGCGACCCGGCGGTCGAGACCATCGCCACCGGCACCAGGGCCGCGGTGCTGGGCGGGCTCACCGCGGTGTTCGACATGCCGAACACCGCCCCCGCCATCACCGACGCCGCGAGCCTGGCGTGGAAGCAGGACCATGTCGGCCGTGTCGCCTGGTGCGACATGGGGCTGTATGTCGGGGCCGCGCGCGGCAACATCGCGGCCCTGCCCGGGCTGGAGACGGCGGCGGGGGTCTGCGCGGTGAAGGTCTTCGCCGGCAGTTCGACCGGCGATCTGCTGATCGAGGACGACCCGACGCTGGAGCGGGTGATGCGCGCCGGGCGCCGGCGGATCAGCTACCACAGCGAGGACGAGTACCGCCTGCGCGAGCGCCGCCCCCTGTTCCGCACGGGCGATCCCTATGCCAGCCACATGGCCTGGCGCGACGAGGAGACCGCCTTCCTCGGCACCAGGCGGCTGATGGCGCTGGCGCGCGCGACCGGCAGGCCGGCCCATGTCCTGCATGTCTCGACCGCCGAGGAACTGGCCTATCTGAAGGATTTCCGCGACCTCGCCACGGTGGAGGTGCTGGTCAACCACCTGACCCAGATGGCCCCGGACTGCTACGACCGGCTGGGCGGATTCGCGGTGATGAACCCGCCGATCCGCGGCGAGCGGCATCTGCAGGCCGCCTGGGCGGCGATCGCCGACGGCACGGTCGATACCGTGGGCTCCGACCATGCCCCGCATCCGCGCGCGCGCAAGGAACTGCCCTGGCCCGACTGCGCGGCCGGGCTGACCGGGGTGCAGACGCTGGTGCCGGTGATGCTCGATCACGTCAATGCCGGCCGGCTGAGCCTGTCGCGGCTGGTCGATCTGCTCTCCGCCGGCCCGGCACGGGTCTATGGCGCGGTGGGGAAGGGGCGGCTCGCGGCGGGGTACGACGCCGATCTCACCCTGGTCGACCTGCGCGCCAGGCGGCGGATCGAGGAGGACTGGATCGTCTCGCCCTGCGGCTGGACGCCGTTCGCGGGAATGGCCGTTACCGGCTGGCCGGTGGCGACGATCCTGCGCGGCCAGGTGGTGATGCGCGAGGACGAGGTGCTGGGCAGCCCGCAAGGCAGACTGGTGCGCTTCCGCTGAGCCCCCCGGCGGGCGGTCTCGCCGGATTTTGACCGGCTGGCGTGCCGCCGCTGCGCTATGCTGGTCGCGGGCGGTTGGCGGCTTGCTGGCCACTTCCTCCTATGCCGACCAGGGTCCTGGGCCTGCACGCGATCCCCGGGGAAGGCCGGCGGTGGCAGCCGGACGGAGCGAGCCGCCCGGCCCGCCACCCACTGGCC
>DAICZL010000630.1 GCA_027311165.1 bacterium | reverse complement strand
GGTCCCGCACTGGCCGCTCCTGCATCGGCCGCTCCCGCACTGGACGTTCCCGCATTGGCCGCTCCCGCGTTGGCCGCCTCCGCATTGGCGGCCCCTGTCATGGCCGCGTCATGGCGGGGTCATGGGCGGGTCATGCTATGGACGCCATCCGTTCCGTCCAACCGGACAGCGTCGCCAGCCGTGCCTCCGCCCCGGCTTCCGGCGCGGCGGCGGCCAGGCTGACCACCAGTGCGTCCTCGGGCGTGAGCGGGCCCAGCCGGTCGGGCCATTCCACCAGCACGATGCCCTGCCTGGCCTCCTCCCAGCCCAGATCCGGCACCGCTGCCGGGCCGGTCAGGCGCCACAGGTCGTAATGATGCACGCTGCCGAGGGCGGTCTCGTAGACCTGCACCAGCGTGAAACTCGGGCTGGGCACTTCCAGATCGGCATCGCCGCTGGCCGCGCGCAGAAAGGCGCGGGCGAATTCGGTCTTGCCGGCGCCCAGCTCGCCCGCCAGCAGAATGGCATCGCCGGGGCGGGCCAGCGCTGCCACGGCCTCGGCCAGGGCGATGGTGGCGGCCAGGTCGGGCAGGATGCGGTGAAGGATCATCCCTTTCAGTCTGGCGGGGCGGGCAGGTCAGGGCAAGGCAAGGCAAGGCCAGGCCAGGCCAGGCCAGGCCAGGCCAGGGCTTTGCCCCCCATGGCCCTTTGGGACCCAGCAGGGACCTGAGGTCCCTGGACCCGCATCCCTTGCGGGGTAGCCTGCAGGCCATCGGGCAGCGCCCTTTGGTCTTGCTTCTGCGCCGCTGGCTCTGCCGCGCTCCCGCCATCGCCACCTTGATCCCTCCCGCGGTCGGGCTAGGTTCGCTGCATGGTACAAGACATCGAGACCGACGTGGCGATCGTCGGCGCCGGGCCGGTCGGCCTGTTCGCCGTGTTCCAGTGCGGCATGCTGCAGCTTTCCAGCGTGCTGATCGATGCGCTGGACGAAGTCGGCGGCCAGTGCGTCGCGCTGTATCCGGAAAAGCCGATCTACGACATCCCCGCCTGCCCCGCGGTGGAGGCCGCCGAGCTGATCGCCCGGCTGGAACGCCAGATCGCCCCGTTCGCGGCACCCCGGCTGCTGGGACGGCGGGTCGAGCTGCTGGCCGGCCAGGCGGGCGGCTTCACGCTGGGCACCGACCGGGGCGATCGCGTGCGCGCCCGGGCGGTGATCCTGGCCGCCGGCGCCGGCGCCTTCGGACCCAACCGCCCGCCGCTCTCCGGCATCGAACATTTCGAGGCGACCGGCGCCGTGCAGTATTACGTCCGCCGGCGCGAGGCGCTGCGCGGCAAGCGGGTGGTGATCGCCGGCGGCGGCGACTCGGCGGTGGACTGGGCGTTGGCGCTGAAGGACCTGGCGCGCGTGTCCGTGGTGCACCGGCGGGCGAAATTCCGCGCCGCCCCGGAAATGGCGGCCAGGCTGGACGCCGCGGCGGCGGCTGGCGAGATCGAGATGGTGATCCCCTACCAGCTGCACGGGCTGCACGGCAGCGAAGGCCGGCTGGAGGCGGTCGAGGTGGCGGCCATCGACGGCCCCACCCGCCGCATCGCGGCCGATGTGCTGCTGCCCTTCTTCGGTCTGTCGATGGATCTGGGGCCGATCGCCGGCTGGGGGCTGGCGCTGGAGCGCCACCATCTGCGCGTCGATCCCGCCACCTGCCAGACCAGCCTGCCGGGCGTGTTCGCGATCGGCGATGTCGCGTCCTATCCCGGCAAGCTCAAGCTGATCCTGCAGGGATTCAGCGAGGCGGCGATGGCCGCGCACGCCATCCACCCGATCGCCCGGCCCGGCCAGGCGCTGCATTTCGAGTATTCCACCACCCGTGGCCTGCCGGCGGCCGGAGCGGCGGCCAAAGGGGCGCCGGAAGGGGCGGCGACGGGAGCGGCGTCCTGATGGCTGCGCCGTCCGCCCCGCCCACGGTTCCGCTTGCCGCGGCAGGCGCCGTGCCGGGGACGGCCATGTTGCTCGCGGCCGGACTCGGCACCCGCATGCGCCCGCTCACCGCCCATACCGCCAAGCCGCTGCTGCCGCTGGGCGGGCGGCCGCTGATCGACCACGCGCTCGACAAGCTCGCCGCCGCCGGGGTGGCGCAGGTGGTGGTGAACGCCCATTGGCATGCCGAGCGGGTCGCCGCCCGCCTCGCCGCCCGGGCGGAGGCCGGGCGAGCGCCGCGGACCCGGCTGCAGCAGGAGACGGCGTTGCTGGACACCGGCGGGGCGGTCTGCCGGGCGCTGGCCGAGGGCACGCTGGGCGCCGGCCCGTTCTTCGTGGTCAATGGCGATGCGTTCTGGCTGGACGGGCCGCATCCGGCGCTGGACCGGCTGGCCGCCGCCTTCGATCAGGCGCGCCACGATGCCGTGCTGCTGGTCCATCGCGCCTTCCAGGTGCAGGCCGAGGTGGGCTCGGGCGATTTCGCGGTCGATCCCTGGGGGGTGCCGCGCCGGCCGCAGGAGCAGGAGATCGTGCCCTACATCTATGCCGGGGTGCAGATCGCCGCGCCGTCTCTGTTCACCGATCCCCCGGCGGGGGCGTTCAGCACCAACGCGCTGTGGGACCGGGCGATCGCCGCGGGAAGGCTGTCCACCGTCGTGCATGACGGGCTGTGGTTTCACCTCTCCACCCCGGCCGACCTCGCCCAGGCGGAATTCTACCTGCACGCCCGCGCCACCGGCGAGACCAGGTGAACCT
The DNA here is from genome assembly GCA_027311165.1 of bacterium. Taxonomy (GTDB): domain Bacteria; phylum Pseudomonadota; class Alphaproteobacteria; order Acetobacterales; family Acetobacteraceae; genus DAICZL01. The sequence goes on along the minus strand of DAICZL010000630.1, from coordinate 660 downwards.
CTCCACCATCCCGCCCGACGCGCCGTTTCTGGATCTGCTGGCGCGGGACTGGCTGGACCGCGCCGGGGCCGATCCGCTGGCGGTGGCGCGCGGGCTGATCGTACTGCCGACCCGCCGGGCCGCCCGCGCGATGGCCGACGCCTTCCTGCGCGCCTGGGGCGGGCAGGCCATGCTGCTGCCGCGCATCATCGCCCTCGGCGCGCTCGACGAGGCGCCGCTGGCGCTGGCCGGTGCGCTCGATCTGCCGCCAGCGGTGGCGCCCACCCGGCGGCTGGCCGAGCTGTCACGGCTGATCCTGGCGATGGGCGGGGCCGACGGCGCGCCGCGCAGCGCCGACCAGGCCTGGCGGCTCGCCGAGGAACTGGCGCGGCTGATGGACGAGGCGGAACGGGCCGGGATCGACCTCGCCTCTGCCCTGCCGGATGCCGCCGACCCGGCCTTCGCCGCGCACTGGGCGCGTACGCTGGAGTTTCTGGGCATCGTCACCGGCGCCTGGCCGGACTGGCTCGCGGCGCAGGGGCTGATGAACCCGGCTTCGCGGATGGTGGCGCTGCTGGATGCCCAGGCCCGCGCCTGGCAGGAGAGTCCGCCGGCCGAGCCCGTGCTGGTCGCCGGCGCCAGTGGCGGCATTCCTTCGGTGGCGCGGCTGCTGGGGGTGGT
>DAICZL010000628.1 GCA_027311165.1 bacterium | reverse complement strand
GACCGAACGCAATCGCCAGACCGAACGTAATCCCCAGACCGAACGACCGGCCCGCGCTGACCAGCCGGGCCGCCAGGCCCGATCCGGTCCGCAGACTTATGCCGGCGCTAGCAGAGGTAGCGATCCTCGCCCGGCGAAATCCGGCAGCCGCGCCCGCTTCGACAACGCTCGCTCCGAGACCGGCAAAACGGACCCGGCACCCGGCCAGCAGCGCCGGTTCGCGCAGCCGGAGCGCACCGGCGCGGCGGCCGAAACGCCAAGGGCCCGCACGCCGCGGTCCCGCACCGATCCCGCCCGGCCGGGTGCCTCCGACCCCGGCGCATCCGACGAGGCCCGGTCCGGAGCCGACAGGCGCTCCCGCCCCTACCCTTCTGGCCGGTCCCCCGCTGGCTATGACCAGGCTGGCAACCGCACCTTCGGCCCCCGCCCTTCGGGCAATCATCCCTCCGGCAACCGCCCCTCTGGCAACCGCCCCTTTGGCAACCGCCACTCTGGCCCCGATTCCGATCGCCAGAGCCCGGAGGATCGGCGCCAGACCGAGCAGTTCAAGGTGCCCAGGCGCCCCTCCGGCGGCCCGAACGCCGGCGATCTGCCCGACCGGCCCTCGCCGGCCAGCCATGCCGAGACCCCGCGCGGCACGGTCTGGCTGTACGGCCGCCACGCGGTCGCCGCCGCCCTGGCCAACCCGGCCCGCCGCCTGCGCCGCCTGCTGCTGACCGAGGACGCCGAGGCCGCCCTGGCCGGGCTGATGCCCCCGCCCTGGCCGCTGCCGCCCGAACGTACCGACCGCGCCCGTATAGACCAGCTGCTGGGCCGCGATGTCGTCCACCAGGGCGTGGCGCTGCTCGCCGATCCGCTGGGCTCGCCGGGCCTCGCGCAGACGCTGGAACGCCCCGGCCCGGTGCTGGTGCTGGACCAGCTGAACGACCCGCGCAACATCGGCGCCATCCTGCGCTCGGCGGCCTCCTTCGGCGTCGCCTGCGTGATCGCCCAGGACCGCAACGCCCCCGAGGAGAGCGGGGCGATGGCCAAGGCCGCCTCCGGCGCGCTGGAGCGGGTGCCGCTGCTGCGCGCGGTCAACATCGCCCGCACCCTGGTGGCGCTGAAGGCCGCGGGGCTGTGGGTGGTGGCGCTGGCCGCCGATGCCCCGGAACTGTCCGGCGCGGCCCTCGCCGGCCGCAGGGTGGCGCTGGTGCTGGGCGCCGAGGGCGAAGGCTTGCGCCGGCTGACGCGCGAGACCAGCGACGAGGCGGCCTCGATCCGCATGCCGGGCGGGATGGAGAGCCTCAATGTCTCGGCCGCCGCGGCGGTCGCGCTGTACGAACTCGGCCGGGGGGGACGATGAGCTTCGATCCGGGTCCGGCCGCGGCGGCGCTGGCGGCCCTGCGCGCGTCCGGCGGCCGGATCGAGATGCTGCCCGCGGCGATCGCCCCGCGCAACGAGGCCGAGGCCGCCGCGGTGCAGCGGGCGCGCGCCGGTCAGGACCGGCCCGCCGGCTTCAAGATCGGCGCCACCGCCCGGCGCATGCAGGATTATCTGGGGCTGGAAGGCCCAGCCGCCTGGTTCATGGAGGCCGCCGGGCTGCATCCGGACCGGGCCATCCTGCGCTTCGCCGATTTCCATCGCCCCGGCGCGGAATGCGAGCTGGCGGTGCGCCTGTCGCGGGACCTGCCGCCCGGCCCCTGCCTGCCCGAACAGGCGCGCGAGGCGGTGGGCGAAGTGATGGCGGCGATCGAGATCGTCGAGAACCGCTACGGCGATCTGCGCGTCCTGGGCACGCCGAGCCTTCTCGCCCACCAGGTATTCCACGC
>DAICZL010000624.1 GCA_027311165.1 bacterium | reverse complement strand
GTGGCTGAGCAGCACGTAACAGGGCAGCGCGATCAGGATCACCATCCAGAACAGCAGCGGGATCCCGAACAGCGCCTGGCGGGAGAAGCCGGTGAACGCGTCCGGCAGGCCGGAGATGGTGGTGCCGTTGGTCATCAGCAGGCCGACGCCGCGCAACGCGGTCAGGCTGGCCAGCGTCATGATGAACGGCGGCAACCCCAGCCGGATGATGCCGAAGCCGTGGAACAGCCCGATCGCGACGCCCACCAGCAGCGTGATCAGGATCGACAGCGGGATCGGTACGCCGGCCTTCAGCAGCATCGCCACGATCACGCTGGCGAAGCCCACCACCGCGCCCACCGACAGATCGATCCCGGCGGTGATGATCACGAAGGTCTGGCCCACCGCGATGATCGCCCACAGCGAGGCCTGGCGCATCAGGTTGACGATATTGTTCGTCGTCATGAACGTGTCGGTGGACAGCGACAGCGCCAGCCACATCAGCAGCAGCAGGCCGAGCAGCGTCAGGCTCAGCAACAGCCCGATGCCGGCGTTCGGCGGCTTCACCGCGGCCTGGGTGTCGGTGGTGGTGGCGCTCATCGTCCGGCCCCTTCACTGCCGCGGATCATCCCCCGATGGCCTCGGTCAGAATGGTCTCCATCGCCGCGTCCTTGTGGCCGTGGCTCGCGGCCAGGCGGCCACGGCGGAACACGTGCAGCCGGTCGCTGAGTTCGTACACCTCGGGCAGATAGGACGAGATCAGGATGATGCCGGCGCCGGCCCGAAGCAGCCCGGCGAACACCTTGTAGATCTCCACCTTGGTCGCGACGTCCACACCCACGGTGGGCTCGTCGAAGATGAACAGCCTGGCCCCGTGATTGAGCCATTTGCCCACCACCACCTTCTGCTGGTTGCCGCCCGACAGGCTCGCCGCCGGCACCGCGCGGGAGGCGGTGCGGATGCGCAGATCCTGGATCTGCCGATCCGCCTGCCCCGCCTCGGCGGATCGGCTGATGGTGAGCCCGCGCGTCAGCCGCCGGTAGATCGCGAGATTGAGATTAAGCCCCACGCCGAGATTGAGGCACAGCCCCTGGTCACGCCGGCTTTCCGGCACCAGCGCGATGCCGAGCGCGATCGCCTCGGCCTCGCTGCGGATCCGCACCGTCCTGCCCTGCCACAGGATCTGTCCCGCCGTCGCGGGAAAGCGGCCGAACAGGCTCTGGACGAATTCGCTGCGCCCGGCGCCGATCAGGCCGTACAGCCCGACGATCTCGCCTTCATGGACCGCCAGCGACACGTCGTGAAAGCCGCGCCCGGACAGGCCCTCGGCCGCGATCACCGGCGCGCCGCGCGGCATGGTTTCCTTGTAGTAGATCTGCTCGATCGAGCGGTTGCTCATGCCGCGGATCAGGCGCTGCTCGTCGGTCTGCGCCACGCGCTCGGTCGAGATCAGCTCCCCGTCGCGCAGGATCGAGACCCGGTCGGCCAGTTCGAACACTTCCTCCAGCCGGTGGCTGATATAGACGATGGTCACGCCCTCGGTCTTCAGCCGGCGGATCAGGGCGAACAGCGCCGCCGCCTCCTGGCGCGTGAGATAGGCGGTGGGCTCGTCGAAGATCAGAAAGCGGGTGCCGCGCGTCGCCGCCCGCGCGGTCGCCACCAGCTGCTGCTGGCCGATGGTGAGGTCCGACAGCTGCGCCCCCGCCGGCAGGGCGAAGCCGACATCGGCCAGAATGCGCTCGGCGGCGCGCAGCATGGCGCGGTGGCGCAGCAGGCCGAAGCGCAGCGTCTCGTCGCCCAGGAACAGATTGGCGGCAACACTGAGATGCGGACAGAGCACGACTTCCTGGTGCACCGCGTTGATGCCGAGCGCGATCGCCTCATGCGGGGTGGACAATGCGGTCGGCCGGCCGTCCCAGATGATCTCGCCGCCGCTGCGCGGATAGACGCCGGTCAGCAGCTTGATCAGGGTGGATTTGCCGGCGCCGTTCTCGCCCACGATGGCGTGGATCTCGCCGCGCTCGAAGGCCAGATCCACCGATTTCAGCGCGTGCGTGCCGGTGAAGCGCTTGTCCAGGCCGCGCAGTTCCAGAAGGTTCATGACAGCAAGGCCAGAGCCCGGCCCCGGACCCGCAGTCCGTGGCGGGTTCCCCCCAGCGACAGGGGTCTTGGGCCGAGGCCCCAGCGGGCTTCCAAAGGGCAGAGCCCTGTGGCCTGCCGTCCCCCCGCCAACGAAGCCGCCCTCAGTTCAGCTTCGGGCTGAGCAGCTCCATCGACCGCGGCGAGTTCATGTTGGCCTTGGTGATCAGGTTCACCCCGGTATCCACCTTCTCCGGCACCTTCTCGCCCTTGGAGGCGGCGAGCGCGGTCTTGATCCCGTCATAGCCCATGCGGAACGGGTCCTGTACCACGAGGCCGGTGATCACGCCCTCGCTCAGCAGCTTCACCAGCTTCTCGTCGCTGTCGAAGGCGATCAGCTTGATCTTGTCCTGCGCCTTGTTCTCGGCGATCGCCTGGCCGGCGCCCTGGCCCATGATCAGGTTGGACGCGAACACGCCGCGCAGCTTCGGATTGGCGGTGATCAGGTCGGTCATGATGTTCAGCCCGGTGGGCGCCTGGCCGTCGGCCACCTTGTTGGCGACCAGGTGCAGGCCGGGATACTTGGCGGCGATCACCTCCTGGAAGCCGGCGGCGCGCTGGTCGAGCGACCCCACGCCCGGCAGGGCGGTGATCAACGCGATATCGCCCTCGGGCTTCCCATAGGTGGCGGCGATCGCCTGGGCCAGCGCATCGGCAGCGACCCGGCCGCCCTGAATGTTGTCGGTGGTGAGGAACGAGGTGAAGGCATGGCTGTCGGCGGCGCTGTCGATGCCGATGATCTTCACCGACTTCGCCGCCTCGGTGATCGGCGCGCCGAGGGCGGCGAACTGGGTCGGCGCGATCACCACCGCGGCGGGGTTGGAGGCGACGGCATTCTCCAGGATCGTGATCTGCCCGTTGATGTCGGCTTCGGACTGGGCGCCGAGTTCCGGCACCTTCACCCCGAGGTCGTGGCCCGCCTTGCGGGCGCCGGCCAGCACGATCTGCCAGTAGAACGACGTGGTGTCCTTGACGATGATCGGAATGCTGGGCTCCGCCCCGGCCGGAGCCGCAGCACCCAGGCCGATAGCCCCGACGAACAGAACGGTGGCGAGCAGCTTCTTCACGTTGGTTCCCTCCGGTTGTGCCGACCTGGCTTGGGCCAGGCTTTGGACGCGCTGCGGCGACTTGACACGCAGATGATGCCGGGCCGGGCGAGATGGAGCAAGGCGGCACGGGATCCGATCCGGCCGTCGATCGGATCGACACTCTCCCACGGCTACGGAGGCAAAAGTTGCGGCGATGCATGGATCCGATCCGGCCGTCGATCGGATCGACACTCTCCCCCTCCGCCAGGATGGCCGGAGACCCTGGACCCAGATGCGCCAGAGCCGCCCGGGAGACCCGCGGGCGCATCGGCCTCGCCCCGGGATGCATCGGCAGTCGGCCGAGCCGGGGGGAAGACGGAAGTCGAAGGTCCATCGGAGGGGCGCATAATTTGACCGCTCCGGCCCTCTTTCCGCGCCGCCGGGCACGGCCCATCTCCATGAGGCGATTTCGGGACGCCTGTGATCGCGGCCTCCGGTCCCGACAGATCAGGACCACCAGCGCCGGGCGGGAGGCCCGCGGGGGCAGGGTCTGGCGTCATCAGCCTGCGCCCCGGGATGTCCCGGTGGGCTCGCGATCCCACGAGTGGCGGGGACGGGCTTCCGGACGCCAGCGGATCCAGCGGCAATGGGCCGGCCAGCCCCGAGAGGGACGGCCCTAAAGGGAACGGATAGGTGCGGTCATGAAATCCTGGATCTCCGGCGCAGCGCTTACGACTGCCGCCTTGGGCCTTGCCGCCTGCGCGGTCACCCCTGATGGGCCGAGCGTCGTCGCGATGCCAGGCCAGGGCAAGGATCTCGCGACCTTTCAACAGGAGGATCTGGGCTGCCGCGACCTCGCTACCCGGATGAATGGCGGTATGACCCCGGCTCAGGCGGCGGGACAGAGCGGTGTGGGCAGCGCGGCACTCGGGACCGCGCTCGGGGCCGCCGCGGGCGCATTGCTGGGCTCTACCGTGGGGGCGGTTGGAGCTGGTGCGGCGATCGGCGCCGGCACCGGCCTGGTGATGGGCGGCGCGGCCGGCACCGGCGCGGCGCAGGCCTCGGGGGCTGCGTTCCAGCAGAGCTACGATGCGTCCTACGCCCAGTGCATGACTGCCAAGGGCAATCTGATCGGCCCGCCGCCGGGATATGCGGCTTCCTATGCCTATGCACCAGGCTATGGCTTCGGCTACGGAGCAGGTGATCTGAACGCCGCTTATGCGTCCCCACCTTATGGCTATGGCGGCTATGGCAGCTATGGCGGCTACGATGTCGGTCCGTTCGTCGGCTTCGGCTGGGGATACGGCGGCGGCTATGGCGGATACGGCTATGGCGGCTATGGCGGCTATGGCGGCTATGGCGGCTATGGCG
>DAICZL010000609.1 GCA_027311165.1 bacterium | reverse complement strand
CCCACCGGGCACCCCAACAGGGCACCCCCACCGGGCAAAAGGAGATTGCGGGCATGAAGATGCGAGGCGTTCTGACGGGTTCGCTGCTGGCGGCGATCGCCCTGGCGCAGCCGGCCCGGGCCGAGACCCCCAAGGACACGGTGGTGATGGCCAAGAAGATCGACGACATCATCACCCTCGACCCCGCCGAATGCTACGAACTGTCCGGCATCGAGATCGACACCAACGTCTATGACCGGCTGCTGCGCTACGAGGCCGAAGACCTCACCAGGCTGGTCGGCGGTGTGGCGGAAAGCTGGAAGATCTCCGAAGACGGCAAGACCTTCACCTTCAAGCTCCGCCCCAACCTGAAATTCCAGGACGGCAGCCCGCTCACCGCCGATGATGCCGCCTTCTCGATCCAGCGCGTCGCGATCCTGAACAAGACGCCGGGCTTCCTGATCACCCAGCTCGGCATCACCAAGGACAACGCCAAGGACCTGATCAAGGCGGTGGACGCGCGCACCCTGCAGATCAGCATCACCGAGCATTATGCGCCGACGCTGGTGCTGAACGTGCTCACCTCGGTCGCCGCCTCGATCGTCGAGAAGAAGACCGCGCTCGAACACGAGGAAAACGGCGATCTCGGCAATGGCTGGCTCAAGACCCATTCCGCCTCCTCCGGACCGTACAAGCTGGTGTCGTGGAAGCCGAACGAGAGCGTGACGCTGGAAGCGAACCCGGGGTTTCGCCTGGGCGCGCCCAAGGTGAAGCGCCTGGTGGTGCGGCACGTGCCGGAAACCGCGACGCAGCGGCTGCTGCTCGACAAGGGCGATGTCGATATCGCCCGCGATCTCACTCCGGACCAGCTGGTATCGGTCGCCGCCAACAAATCCGAACGTATCGAGGGCTTCCCCGGCTCGGACACCTGGTATGTCGGGCTCAACCAGTCCGACGACCGGCTGAAGAACCCCAAGGTGCGCCAGGCGCTGCGCTACCTCGTGGACTATGACGGGATGGTCAAGACCTTCCTGAAAGGCAATTTCATCGTGCAGGAGACGTTCCTGCCGAAGGGCTTCCCCGGCTCGATCGACTACAAGCCGTTCAAGCTCGACGTCGCCAGGGCCAAGGCGCTGCTCGCCGAGGCCGGCTATCCGGACGGGTTCGAGGTCCGGCTCGACACCTCCAACACCTCTCCGGCGAGCGAGATCGCCCAGTCGATCCAGCAGACCATGGGCGAGGCGGGGGTGAAGGTGACGATCGTGCCCGAGGAGCTGAAACAGGTCCTCACCGTGTTCCGCGCCCGCAAGCATCAGATGGTGATGCTGAACTGGGGCCCGGACTATCTCGATCCGCACACCAACGCCGATGCCTTCGTGAACAACACCGACGACAGCGACACCTCCGCCCACAAGCTGCCGGCCTGGCGCAATCACTGGCTGATCCCCGAGCTCAGCAAGATCACCCTGGCCGCGGCCGAGGAGCCGGACGCGAAGAAGCGCGCGGCGATGTATGCCGAGCTGCAGAAGAAATCGACCGATGACGGCGCCTTCATCTTCATGCTCCAGCCGGTGTTCCAGGTGGCCGAGCGGTCCAACGTCAAGGGGCTGGTGGCGGGCATCACCTCCGATCTCACCTTCTACCGGCTGATCACGAAGTAGCCGCCGATGCGCCTGCTGCGCGTCCTCGCCTCGGTCGCGCTGACCTTCCTCGGCCTCACCTGCATCACCTTCGTGATCGGCCGGGTGATCCCGATCGATCCGGTGCTGGCGATCGTGGGCGAGCACGCCTCCAACGAGGTGTATGCGCGGGTGCGGACCGAGATCGGCATGGACCTGCCGGTCTATGCCCAGTACTGGCGCTATCTGACCCGGCTGCTGGCGGGGGATTTCGGCACCTCGGTGATCACCTCCCGCCCGGTGCTCGAGGATCTGCTGCATGTGTTCCCCGCCACGCTGGAGCTCTCGGTGCTGGCGCTGTTTTTCGGCGTCACGCTCGGCGTGCCGATGGGGGTGCTGGCGGCGACGCATCAGGGCCGCTGGCCGGACCAGGTGATCCGGCTGGTCTCGCTGTTCGGCTATTCCATGCCGGTGTTCTGGCTGGGGCTGATCGGGCTGCTGCTGTTCTATGCAAGGCTCGGCTGGGTGGCGGGACCCGGCCGGCTCGATATCGGCTACGAGGACATCGTGACCCCGGTGACCGGGCTGCTGACCCTCGACAGCCTGCTCGCCGGGGAATGGGACGTGTTCGCCAACGCGCTCGGCCATCTGGTGCTGCCCGCCTCCATCCTGGGCTATCTCTCGCTCGCCTATATCGCGCGCATGACCCGCAGCTTCATGCTGGGCCAGCTGCGCCAGGAATACATCCTGGCGGCGCGGGCCAAGGGGCTGTCGGGGTTCCGCGTGGTCTGGGTGCACGCGCTCGGCAATATCAGGCTGCCGCTGGTCACCGTGATCGCGCTGACCTTCGGCAGCCTGCTGGAAGGCGCGGTGCTGACCGAGACGGTATTCGCCTGGCCGGGGCTCGGCCTGTACATGAAAAACTCGCTGTTCAACGCCGACATGAACGCGGTGCTGGGCGGCACCATCCTGGTCGGCGTGGTCTATATCGGCCTCAACCTGATCTCCGACCTGCTCTACCCGCTGCTCGATCCGCGCGTG
>DAICZL010000597.1 GCA_027311165.1 bacterium | reverse complement strand
GGGCGGGCGACCCACACCTGCCGGCGAGGCGGCCATCTCATGGCTTTGCGGACGCGCCGTGCGCGTCAAGGCTGGCGCCGTCGCGCCACCGCCTGCGGCGGTTTCGGCCTTGACCCGCCCGCCGCGCCGCGAAGTGGGCCTGGGGTCAGATCGATGCTGGGTCATGCGTGCCGTCCTGCCACGGCTTTCCCTCCCGCACGATCGCGTTGAGGATGGTCAGCAGCTTGCGTGCGACGGCGATCAGCGCCACGAGCTTGGGCTTGCCGGCGGCCACCAGCCGGTCGCGGAACGCCTTGAGCACCGGGTTGTGCCGCGCCGCCGTCATCGCGCCCAGGAACAGGGCGGCGCGCACGCTGCTCCGCCCGCCGCCGATGAAGCTCTTGCCCTTCCATTGCCCAGACTGGCGGGTCCAGGGAGCGAGCCCGGCCAACGAGGCGATACTGCGCCGATCGAGGCTGCCGAGCTCGGGCAGTTCGGCGATCAAGGTGCGGGCGATGATCTTGCCGACACCGGGGACGGAGGCGAGCAGGTCCTCCTTCTCCCGCCAGACCGGCGAGCCGCGCACGGCATCGTCGATGTCGGCCTCGAGGGCGGAGAGTTCCTTCTGCAGGGCGGCGAGCAGGCGGGCGATGCTCTTCTGGATCCGCTTCGCGCTCAGCCGCTTCTGGCGTTGGCGTTCGGCGACCATCATCGCGATGATCTGGCCGCGGCGGGCGATCAGATCGGCCAGGTGCCGGGTCACCGCGTCGGGCAGCGGCCGCGGCTCGGGCTTGGTCGCCGCGACGAAGCGGGCGATCACGGCGGCGTCGATCGGGTCGGTCTTGGCCCGCTTGCCGAGCGCCTGGGCGTAGTGACGCACCTGCGCGGGGTTGAGCACCGCCACCGGCAGGCGGGCCGCCGCGAGGCCCGCGGCGACGATGATTTCATAGCCGCCGGTGGCCTCCACGCCGATCGCCGCGGGGGCGAGCGGCGTGAGCCGGCTCACCAGGGCCTCCAGCCCCGGAGTGTCGCGGCTGACCGCGAAGTGCTCTCCGGTGGGGTGGATGGCCACGTCCAACCGGTCCTTGGAGACGTCGATACCAATCACGATGGGGTCCATTCTATCCCGTCCTTGCGCAAGCGGGCTTCGCTGGCGGCCCAAGCGACTGTTCGGGTTCAATGGAACGACGGGCAGGGAACCACGCTCACCCACGGGCTTGGTGTCCCTCAGGGCGTAGGGTCTCCTACCCGCCACCGCACCCGCAAGCTTAGCGCAGGACGGCGCGGGAGACTTACAAGGGCGCGACACTGCGCCCGGCAATCCCGGCTCGATCTGAGCATTTGAGGCCGGCCGCAAGCGGGGGTTGCCGGGCGGGGGCGGTTCGACTACATGGGCCGCTCCTGCGGCGCCCGTAGCTCAATTGGATAGAGCACCAGACTACGAATCTGGGGGCTGGGAGTTCGAGTCTCTCCGGGCGCGCCAGGACATCCACCGACCCGCCCGCGGTTTCAGCCGCCCGGCCCGACCGGCGCCAGCAACGCCGGCCCGTTGTTCCGCGGCGTATTGACGGCGTGCGAGACCGGCCAGACCCGCAGCGCGCCCTCGGCCGCCGGACGCAACAGCGCGGCGGCGTCGCCCCCGGTCTCCCCCAGCCAGAGCGGCCAGTCCGGCGCCTCCAGGATCACCGGCATCCGGTCATGGATCGGCGCCATGGTTGCGTTCGCGGCGGTGACGACGATGGCGAAGCTGCGCACGATCTCGCCGTCCGGTCCGCGCCAGCCATCCCACAGGCCCCCCAGCGCCATGGGCGTCCCGTCCGCGCGCGCGATCGCGTAGGGCTGCTTGCCCGGCGGGCCGAGGCCGTCGGCCGCGCGCCATTCATAAAATGCGTCGGCGGGGACCAGGCAGCGGCGCCGCGCGAAGGCGTCCCGCCACATCGGCGCCGTCGCCACCGTCTCGGCCCTCGCATTGATCGGCCGGCGCGCGGCGCGCGCGTCCGGCGTCCAATGCGGCAGGAAGCCCCAGCGCAGCAGATCGAGATGCCGCGCCCCGGTCGTGGGATGGCGGCGCACCACCGGGGCCGCCTGGCTGGGCGCGATGTTCCAGGACGGCGCGCGCTCGGGCAGCGTCCCCGTCACATGGAACAGCCGCGCGATCGCCGCCGCGGGCAAGGTGGATGCATACCGGCCGCACATGCGGCCCAGCATAGCCGCGCGGCGGCGGACCCGGCGAGATGTTGGCGCCAGGCGCTCGCGATTGCACCGGCGCCCAAGGCCGGTGCCCGCCGCATCGCAAGCCTCGGTCAGTCGGTCAGCGCGCGCATCTCGGCGAACAGGTCGGCCTTTTGTTCGAAGCCGATTCCGACCAAATCGGGCAGGGTGACGTGACCGCCCTCCACCCGCACGCCGTCGGGGAAGCCGCCATAGGGCTGGAACACCTCGGGGTAGCTCTCGTTGCCGCCCAGTCCCAGGCCGGCGGCGATCATCAGCGACATCTGGTGCCCGCCATGCGGGATGCAGCGGCGCCAGGACCAGCCATGCTCCGACAGCATCTTTAGGGTGCGCTGATATTCGCAGAGGCCGTAGGACAACGCGCAATCGAATTGCAGCCAGTCGCGATCGGGGCGCATCCCGCCATGGCGGATCAGGTTGCGCGCGTCCTGGTGGCTGAACAGGTTCTCGCCGGTCGCCATCGGGCCGGGATAGAACTCGGCCAGCGCGGCTTGCAGGCGGTAATCCAGCGGATCGCCGGCTTCCTCGTACCAGAACAGCGGATAGTCGCGCAGCAGCTTGGCGTAGGCGATGGCGGTATCCAGATCGAAGCGGCCATTCGCGTCGACCGCCAACTGGGCGTCGGGACCGATTTCCGCCAGCACCGCCTCGATCCGGCGCGCGTCGTCGGCCAGGCTCTCGCCGCCGATCTTCATCTTCACGACGTTGTAGCCGCGGTCGATATAGCCGCGCATCTCGGCGCACAGCGCGGCGAGGTCCTTGCCGGGGTAGTAGTAGCCGCCGGCGGCATACACGAACACGCGCGGATCGGCCTGCCGCCCGTGGCGCTAGGCGAGCAGGCGGAACAGCGGCTTGCCTTCGATCTTCGCCACCGCGTCCCACACCGCCATGTCGATCGTGCCGACCGCGACCGAGCGTTCGCCATGCCCGCCGGGCTTTTCGTTGCTCATCATCGCCGCCCAGATGCGGTCCGGGTCCAGGTTCTCGCCGGTGTCATCGAGCAGGGAGGTGGGATCGGCGCCGGTCACGCGATCGGCGAAACGCTCGCGGATCAGGCCGCCCTGGCCGTAGCGGCCGTTGGAGTT
>DAICZL010000591.1 GCA_027311165.1 bacterium | reverse complement strand
CCGGCGGGGGCGGAGATCGGCGGGACGATTCCTCCGGCGGCGCTGCCTGCCACCCCGGATGGCGGATCGGGCGACGGGTCGGTGCCGGGAGCGGGGACTGGCCCGGGTGCCGTTCCGAGCCAGGCGGCGCCCATCCTGGTGCGGGCCACGGCAGATAGCTGGATCCAGGTGCGCGACGACCAGGGCCATGTGCTGCTGAACCGGGTGCTGCGTGCCGGCGAGACCTGGTCGGTGCCGAACCAGCCCGCGCTGCTGCTGAGCACCGGCAATGCCGGGGGCACGCAGCTGGTGCTGGACGGTGTGAATTTGCCGCCGTTGGGGATCCTGGGCGCGGTGCGCCGCGATCTGCCGCTCGATCGGGACCTTATCCGCTCCGACATGATCCGGGGCAGAGGAGGGCTCGCGGCCCGCAAGCCGCCGTCTTCGCCCGTCTCCAAGCCGTCGGCGGCGCTGGGCACGCAGTAGGCCAGGCACCGCAGGCGCCGCGCCGGCGTTACCGGGCGTGCTGGCGTCTCCCGGGAGGAGCGGAGTGTGCCGGCCGCCGCTCTGGCGGAGCCGCGCATTGAGGCGCCGCCCTGGCGGAGCCGCGCATTTAGGCGCCGCTCTGGCGGCGACGCCCCAGTCGCGCCATGGTGTGGCAGACTCGATCCGTACGATCCGGAGAATGGACCCGATGAGCTACCGTCCCTACCAGCAGATCGCGCGCCGCCGCTCGCGCCGCATTCAGGTCGGCAGCGTGCCCGTGGGCGGAGACGCCCCGATCACCGTTCAGACCATGACCAATACCCCGACCACCGACATCGTCGCCACCGTGGCGCAGATCCGTCGCGCCCAGGCGGCGGGGGTGGACATCGTGCGGGTGTCCTGCCCCGATCAGGAGAGCGCGCTGGCGCTGCGCGAGATCGTCCGCCAGGTGGACGTGCCGGTGGTGGCCGATATCCACTTCCATTACCGCCGGGCGATCGAGGCCGCCCAGAGCGGTGCCGCCTGCCTGCGGATCAACCCCGGCAATATCGGCAGCCCCGAACGGGTGCGCGAGGTGGTGAAGGCGGCGCGTGACCATGGCTGTTCCATGCGCATCGGCGTGAATGCGGGCTCGCTCGAGCGGCACCTGCTGGAAAAATACGGCGAGCCGAACCCCGAGGCACTGGTGGAATCGGCGCTGGAACACGCGAAGATCCTGCAGGATCACGATTTCCACGAGTTCAAGATCAGCGTGAAGGCCTCCGACGTGTTCCTGGCGGTGGCCGCCTACCAGCAACTGGCCGAAATCTGCGACCATCCGCTGCATATCGGCATCACCGAGGCCGGCGGGCGGCGCACCGGCACGGTGAAATCGGCGATCGGCCTGGGGTCGCTGTTGTGGGCCGGAATCGGCGATACCGTGCGCGTGTCGCTCTCGGCCGAGCCCGAGGAAGAGGTCTCGGTGGGCTGGGAATTGCTGAAATCTCTCGGTATCCGCCATCGCGGGGTACGGATCATTTCCTGTCCGTCCTGCGCAAGGCAGGGTTTCGATGTGATCCGCACGGTGGCGGCGCTGGAGGAGAAGCTGGCGCATATCGAAACGGCGATCACCCTGTCGATCATCGGCTGCGTGGTGAACGGCCCTGGCGAGGCGCTGATGACCGATCTGGGGCTGACCGGCGGCGGCAACGGGCGGCACATGATCTACAACGCGGGCAAGACCGATCACACCATCCCGGCCGAGCGGATGGTCGACCACATCGTCGAACTGGTGGAGGCGAAGGCCGCCGAACTGGCCGGGCCGGTCAAGGCCGCGGCCGAGTAGAGGGGCCAGAACTCCTTCGCTGCGGGCGCCCCCCAACGGGTGCGGGGCCAGGGATCTCAGGTCCCTGGTGGGTCCCATTGGGCCACGGGGGCAACGCCCGAGCCTTCACTTTTTCTCATGGGAGGACAAAATGAACCAAGACCTGAAGTCAGCCACGGACGCCATCCTGCAGCGCGTCACCACCGGCGCGGCGCGCGTTCCCGGCGTGGTCGCGATGGCGACCGACCGCCAGGGCACGATCTACGAGGGTGCGGCCGGCCAGCGCGTGCTGGGCCAGGATGCGGCGATGACCACGGACAGCGTGTTCGCCATCTTCTCGACCACCAAGGCGATCACCGGAACGGCGATCCTGCAGCTGGTCGAGGAAGGCAGGCTCGATCTGGATGCCCCGGCCAGCACCTATGCGCCGGACATCGCCAGGGTGCAGGTGCTGGAAGGGTTCGACGCCGCCGGCAAGCCGATCCTGCGGGCGCCGAAGCGGGCGATCACCACGCGGATGCTGATGCTGCACACCGCCGGCTTCGGCTACGAGTTCTTCAGTGACAAGCTGCGCGACTACGCCGCGGCGACCGGCCAGGCCAGCGTGGTGACCTCGACGAAGGCGGCGCTGTCGGCGCCGCTGCTGTTCGACCCCGGCGAGGACTGGGATTACGGCATCAACATCGACTGGTGCGGCCAGGTGGTCGAAGGGCTGCGCGGCAGGCGCCTTGGCGAGGTGATGGCCGAGCGGATCTTCGCCCCTCTGGGCATGTCCGAGACCAGCTTCACGCTGACCCCGGCGCTGCGGGCGCGGCTCGCGCGGATCCATCAGCGCGGCGCCGATGGCGGGCTGACCCCGCTCGATTTCGAACTGCCGGCCGAACCTGAGGTGCACATGGGTGGCCACGGCCTGTACGCCACGGTCGGGGATTACTGCCGCTTCATCCGCATGTGGCTGAATGACGGCGCCGGCGCGCATGGCCGGGTGCTGAAGCCCGAGACGGTGCGGATGGCCGAGCGCAACGGGCTGGGCGAGAAGAAGATCCGCATGCTGCCCGGCGTGATCCCGGCCCTGTCCAACGATGCCGAGTTCTTCCCCGGATTGTCGAAATCCTGGGCCTATACGTTCATGGTGAACGACGAACCGGCCCCCACCGGCCGGCCGGTCGGCGCGTTGGGCTGGGCGGGGCTGGCCAATCTGTTCTACTGGATAGACCGGCAGAACGGGCTCGGCGGGTTCTGGGCGACCCAGATCTTCCCCTTCGGCGATCCCGTCTCCTTCACCGGATACATGGAGTTCGAAACCGCGGTCTATCAGCACGCGGTGGCGAAGCTGGCGGCCTGAAGCGCCGGGGGAGCGCTGAGCGCCCAGCCCGGGCGTCCGCGCAAGCGCCCGGGCAGGGCCGCTGCGCGCGACCCGGACGTGGCGGCCTCCCCCAAAGCCGCGGGCGCTGGAGGTTCACCCCGATGTGATGGGGGAAACAGGCCCTTCGCGGCCGGGCTTGCGGCCGCGACCGGATCGGGCGATGACGCCCTCCCGCACCGCAGGTGTGACGCCAGGCGGCGACCCGGCGCGGCCGAGAGCATATTGGAACCAAGGTGAGCGCATTGCAGCCTGCCCGCGGCACGCGGGACCTGATCGGTGAGGACGCGGCACGCCACCTGCGCGTGGTGGACACGGCGCGCCGCATCGCCGCGACCTATGGCCTGGACGAATGGATCACCCCGGTCTTCGAGGATACCCGCGTGTTCGCCCGCACCCTGGGCGAGACCTCCGACGTGGTGATGAAGGAGATGTACAGCTTCCAGGACCGCGGCGGTGAAAGCCTGACCTTGCGGCCGGAGAACACCGCCGGGGTGTGCCGCGCCCTGGTGTCCAACGGTCTGACCCAGTCGCTGCCGCAGAAAGTGTTCTATGCCGGGCCGATGTTCCGCTACGAACGGCCGCAGAAGGGCCGCTACCGCCAGTTCCACCAGATCGGCGCCGAGCTGATCGGCCCCGCCGAGCCGCTGGCGGATGCCGAGGTGATCGCCTGCGGCCGCGATATCCTGGCCGCGCTCGGAGTAGCCGGGGAGACGGTGCTGGAGATCAACACGCTGGGCGACCGCGACAGCCGCGCGGCCTGGCGGGATGCGCTGGTCGCCTATTTCACCGCCCATCGCGGCGCTTTGTCCGAGGACAGCCTGGCACGGCTGGAGCGCAACCCGCTGCGCATCCTCGACAGCAAGGACGAAGCCGACCGCCGGGTGGTGGCGGGCGCGCCGCTGATCGAGGCGCATCTGACCGAGGCCGCCGCCGCGTTCTACGGGAAACTCAAACAGCATCTGGGCCAGTTCGGCGTGGCCTTCGTGGAGAATCCGCGGATCGTCCGGGGGCTCGACTATTACGGCCACACCGCCTTCGAGTTCGTCACCACCCGGCTCGGCGCCCAGGGCACGGTGATGGCTGGCGGGCGCTATGACGGGCTGGTGGAGGAGATGGGCGGTCCGCCCACTCCGGCGGTCGGCTGGGCCGCCGGGGTCGAGCGGCTGGCGATGCTGCTGCCCGAAACCCCCGCCGCGCCGGGGCCCGTCGCCGTGGTGCCGGTCGGCGAAGCCGCCGAGGCCGCCGCGCTGGACGTGCTGGCGGCGCTGCGCCGGGCCGGCATCCGGGCGGAGACCGCCTATCGCGGCAACCTCAAGCGGCGCATGGAGCGGGCCAACCGCATCGGCGCCCGGGCCGCGATCATCCTGGGCGAGGCGGAACTCGCCCGCGGCGTCGCGCAGCTGAAGGATCTCCGCAGCGGTGAGCAGCAGGAGGTGGCGCTGGCCGACCTGGCCGCCAGGCTGGCATGAGCCTCGCCGCCAAGCTCGACCGGATCACCGCCCGGGCGGAGGAGCTGCGCGCCCTGCTGGGCGAGGGCATCGCCGGGGAGGCCTATGTGCGCGCTTCGAAGGAGCTGGCGGAGCTCGAACCGATCGTCGCCCGCGTCGCGGAGCTGCGCGAGGCGGAGCGGGCGCAGGCCGAGGCCGAGGCGCTGCTGGCCGACCCCGAGATGAAGGACCTGGCGGAGGCCGAATTGCGCGGCCTGAAAGACAGCGTGCCGCAGCTGGAGCACGAGATCCGGGTGGCGCTGCTGCCGCGGGATGAGGCCGATGCCCGCTCGGCGATCCTGGAAATACGCCCGGCCGCCGGCGGCGATGAGGCCGGGCTGTTCGCCGCGGCGCTGTTCGGCATGTACCAGCGCTATGCGGACGCGAAAGCCTGGCGTTTCGAGATCCTCGACTACGACGATACCGGTCTGGGTGGCGTCAAGAGCGCGATCGCCGAGATCACCGGGCGCAATGTCTTCGCCCGGCTGAAATACGAATCCGGGGTGCATCGCGTCCAGCGCGTGCCGGCGACCGAGAGCCAGGGGCGCATCCACACCTCGACCGTGACGGTCGCCGTGCTGCCCGAGGCCGAGGAGGTGGACGTGCAGGTGAACGAGAACGACCTGCGCATCGACACCTATCGCGCGAGCGGCGCCGGCGGGCAGCACGTCAACAAGACCGACAGCGCGGTGCGGATCACCCATCTGCCGTCGGGCATCGTGGTGGCGATGCAGGAGGAGAAAAGCCAGCACAAGAACCGCGCCAAGGCGATGAAGGTGCTGCGTGCCAGGCTGTACGAGCAGAGCCGTGCCGCGCTGCACGCGACGCGGGCCGCCGACCGGCGGGCGCAGGTGGGCACCGGCGATCGCAGCGAGCGCATCCGCACCTACAACTTCCCCCAGGGAAGGGTGTCCGATCACCGGATCAACCTGACGCTGTACAAGATCGATCGGGTGATGCTGGGGGACCTCGATGAGTTCATCGACGCGCTGACGGCCGAGGAGCAGGCGGCGCGGCTGGCGGCGGAGGAGTGAAGGCGAGGACTCTGCCCCCAAGGCGCATCGGGACAAGCCGGGGAGCCGAGATCCGAGGGTGCCACCAAGCAACGAACGCGGGTCCAGGGACCTCAGGTCCCTGGCGGGTTCCAAGGGCGGAGCCCTTGGCCTTGCTCTCTTGACCGAAACCATCGGCACCGTCCTCTGCCGCGCCGGCACTGCGCTGCGCGCCGCCGGCATCGAGAACCCCCGTCGTGAAGCCCGCCTGCTGCTCGCCCATGCGCTCGGGGTTTCGCAGGAGGCGCTGCTGCGCGCGCGCCACGAAACGGCGGATATGGCGACCTTCGAGGCACTGCTGGCGCGGCGGATGGCGCATGAGCCCCTGGCCCTGATCCTGGGCGAGCGCGAATTCTGGGGCATGACGTTCCAGGTCTCGCCGGCGACGCTGATCCCGCGCCCGGACACCGAGACGCTGATCGAGGCGGCGCTGGCGGCGCTGCCGGATCGCGTGGCGGTGAAGCGGGTGCTGGATCTGGGCACCGGCACGGGCTGCCTGCTGCTGGCGGCGCTGTCGGAGTT
>DAICZL010000590.1 GCA_027311165.1 bacterium | reverse complement strand
CACTCCGACGCCCCCTCACTCCGACGGATTAACGCCATGGATGCCGCCGCTCCGCGCAAGATGCTCTCCCGTCGCCCGCCGGGCCCGCTCGCCGGTGCACTGGCGGTGCCGGGGGACAAGTCGATCAGCCATCGGGCGTTGATGTTCGGGGCCCTGGCGGTCGGCGAGACCCGGATCACCGGCCTGCTGGAAGGCGAGGACGTGCTGCGCACCGCCGCGGCCATGCGCGCGCTGGGCGCCGTGGTCACCCGCGACGGCCCCGGCGCCTGGCGGGTCGCCGGCCGCGGCGTGGGCGGGCTGGCGGAGCCGGCCGATGTGCTGGACATGGGCAATTCCGGCACCGCGGCGCGGCTGCTGGCGGGGATCCTGGCCAGCCACGACCTGTTCGCGGTGATGACCGGGGATGCCAGCCTGCGCGGCCGGCCGATGCGCCGGGTGATCGAGCCGCTCTCGGCCTGCGGTGCCCGTTTCGCGGCGCGCGCCGGCGGGCGGCTGCCGATGGCGATCGAGGGGGCGAAGGACCCGCTGCCGCTCGACTACCGCCTGCCGGTGGCGTCGGCGCAGGTGAAATCCGCGGTGCTGCTGGCCGGGCTGAACGCGCCGGGCGAGACCCGGGTGGAGGAGCCGGAGGCGACCCGCGACCACAGCGAGAACATGCTGCGCCATTTCGGCGCCAGCGTGACGGTGGAGCCGGCGGGGCGCGGGCGGATCATCCGCCTGATCGGCCAGCCGGAACTGCGCGGCGCCGATGTGGCGGTGCCGGGCGATCCGAGCTCTGCGTCCTTCCCCCTGGTGGCGGCGCTGCTGGTGGCCGGCTCGCGCCTGGTGATCGAGGGGGTGGGTCTGAACCCGCTGCGCACCGGGCTGCTCGCCACGCTGGCCGAGATGGGCGCGGCGATCGAAATCACCAATGCCAGGCTGGCCGGCGGGGAGCCGGTGGGCGATCTGGTGGTGGCCCATGGCCCACTGCGCGGCGTGGACGTGCCGGCGGAGCGGGCGCCCAGCATGATCGACGAATACCCCATCCTGGCGGTCGCCGCCGCCTGCGCGACCGGCACCACCCGGATGCGGGGGCTGAAGGAATTGCGGGTGAAGGAGAGCGACCGCCTGGCCGCCACCGCCGCCCTGCTCGCCGTGAACGGCGTGGCGGTGGAGATCATCGATGATGATCTGCTGGTGCACGGCTCCGGCGCCCCGCCCGCGGGCGGCGGCCTGGTCGCGACGCAGATGGACCACCGGATCGCGATGAGCGCGCTGGTGCTGGGCCTCGCAACCGCCGCGCCCGTGATGGTGGACGATACCGGCTTCATCGAGACGAGTTTCCCGGGCTTCATCGGGTTGATGAACGCGCTGGGCGGCGCCATGGGCCCGGCCTGATGGCCCCCGCCCGGGCGATGGAGCGAGGCTGCCAGACGCGGGAGCGAGGCTGCCAGACGCGGGAGCGAGGCTGCCAGACGCGGGAGCGAGGCTGCCAGACGCGGGAGCGAGACCGATGGTGCCGGTGATCGCGATCGACGGCCCCGCCGCCGCCGGCAAGGGCACGCTGGCGCGCCGGCTCGCCGCGGCGCTCGGGCTGCCCTATCTGGACACCGGCAAGCTCTACCGCGCGGTCGGGCGGCGGGTGCTGGACACGGGCGGCGATCCGGCGGATCCCGCCGTCGCAGCCGCCGCCGCACGCGGCCTGCTGCCGGCCGATCTCGACCGCACCGATCTGCGCGGGCCGGAGGCCGACCGGGCGGCGGCGCAGGTCGCCTCGATCCCCGAGGTGCGGGCGGCGCTGCTGGCGTTCCAGCGCGCCTTCGCCGGAACCGCCGGGGCGGTGCTGGATGGCCGTGACATCGGCACCGTGATCTTTCCCGACGCGGCGGTGAAGCTGTTCGTCACCGCCGATCTCGCAGCGCGCAGCCATCGCCGCTGGCTGGAATTGCAGGCACGGGGCGTGGCGGCCGAGCCGGCCTCGGTCACGGCCGATCTGTCCGCCCGCGATGCGATGGACGCGGCGCGCGCCGCTGCGCCGCTGCGGCCGGCGGCCGATGCGGTGCGGCTGGACACCACCTCGCTCGATCCGGACGCGGCCTTCGCCGCCGCCCTGGCGGTGGTGCGCGAGCGGCTGGGGGGGCTTTCGGGATAGGCGGGAAGACAAGGCCATGGCTTTGCCCTGGACCCGCTGGGGCCCTGGCCCCAGACCCCTTTGGCGGGAGGGTCGTCTCCCACGAATGCGGGTCCAGGGACCGCTGGTGCCTGGCGGGGTTCCCCGATGGGAGATGGGGGGCGGCGCCCTTCGGCCTTGTTTTTCGGCGGTCCGTGTCGACACAGGCTGCTAAGAGGGGTTCGACCACCAGATCGAGACGAACGCTGGAAACCCTGTCCTTGTCCGAGCCCGGCCGGGCGGTCGGCACATGATCGCTCCGGTAATGGCCCGGCGCGACGCCGTGGGGTTCTGGCTGGCCGTCGTGCTGACCGGCCTGGGCACCGGGCTGGGCGCCGTCGCGCTGACCGGATTGCTGGAGTTCGTGCAGCACACGCTCTGGTCCGGGTCCGGGGTGGACCTGCTGGAGGCGGCCGCCAGAGCGCCAGCCTGGCGCCATGTCGCGGTGCTGTTCGGCGCGGGCGTGCTGACCGGCGCGGGTCAGCTGCTGCTGGTGCGGCTGTCGAGCGCCAATGGCATCGACATCACCGCCGCGATCTGGTTCCACGCCGGGCGGCTGCCGGCGTGGCGGACGCTGGGCAGCGCGGTGCTGTCGGTGCTGATCGTCGGCATGGGCGCGTCGCTGGGTCGGGAGGGTGCGCCGAAACAGACGGGTGCCGTGATCGCCAATGCCCTGTCGGACCGTGCGCGGCTGCCCGACGACGCGCGGCGGCTGCTGGTGGCCTGTGGCGCCGGCGCCGGCATGGCCGCCGCCTATGGCGTTCCGGTCGGCGGCGCGCTGTTTGCGCTGGAAGTGCTGCGGGGCGAGCTCGCGCTGCGCTTCGTGCTGCCGGCGCTGGTCACCTCGCTGACCGCGACCGGCGTGTCCTGGGCCTTCCTGCCGGATGCGCCGACCTATGTGTTTCCAGCCTATTCCGGCTCCATCTCCAGTGCCGTCTGGGCGGTGCTGGCGGGTCCCGTCGCCGGGGTGGTGTCCGTCCTGTATGTTCGCGCGGTCGCCTGGGGAGATCACAACCGGCCACGGGGCAAATGGCGCGCCGCGGCGCCGGTGCTGGCGCTGACACTGCTCGGGGTCGTCTCGATCGTGTTGCCGCAGCTTCTGGGCAATGGCCGCGACATCGCGCAGCTCGCCTTCACCGGCCAGGTCGCGCCCGTCCTGCTGATGACGCTGGTCGTGCTCAAGCCGGCCGCCACGCTGCTCTGTCTGGGCAGTGGCGCGCCCGGCGGGCTGTTCACGCCGTCGCTGGCGCTGGGCGCGCTGCTCGGCGGCGTGCTCGGCTATCCCTGGAGCCTGCTGTGGCCGGGTGTCCCGGCGGGCCTGTTCGCGGTGCTGGGTGCGGCCGCGGTGCTCGCAGCCACCACCCAGGGACCCATTTCGACCGTCGTGCTGATGATGGAGCTGACCGGTCACGCCAGGGCCTTCATGGTGCCGCTGCTGCTGGCCGTGGCGATCGCCACCCTGGTCGCGCGCCGGATCGAGCCGCGATCCGTCTACGATGCCCGCCTGAGCGATGCCGAAATTCGCGACCGCCAGCGTGCGCGCGATCCCGTGCCGGCGGGCGGCGGGACGGGATAGCCGGCTGCTGGAGCGCGGTTTGCGGGCAGCGCACCGGAGACCGGCTTGCGCCAGGAGATCATTTCTTCATGGTCCATGGAAAAATAACTGCTCCAGGTCTTTCTTGCGACCCCGATCGTTGCTCGGGCAAGCCCGATCCCGGCCGCCGTAAGTGTCTGCCAAGCCGGAAATTTCAGCCTCCGTATCTGTTCGTTGCTGGCTCGTTCTCCCAAAGCTTCTTCCAGAAAACGTGTCTTGTGTTGTATTGTCCGGGCGTACTTAGTGGGTAACGAGGATGCTGCCGGCCCGGACCTCCGGCGTCTCAGGCTCCGGCCACCCGCCGCAAAATGCGGCTGATCTGGATCACAGGATACCGGGCCCGGATTCCTGGGGGGATCTGGGCGTATCACACGGAAGGAAACACGATGATGAGCTTCGTTCGGGCCGCGGGCCGCAGTTGCGCGCTGGCCTTGGTGTTGCTGTGCGCCGCAGGAGCCGCCATGGCCCAGCCGGCGCCCGATACGCTGCCGGCACACCCGCTGTTCTCCCGCCTGCCGGGCCAGCCGGCCACCTGGGCGCAGGCGTCGGTATCCCTGCCGACCTTCACGGAGTCCTGGAATTATTTCGGTAATAACTACTTTGCGACCATCGTCGGCACCCAGCCCGCGACCGGGGGGGCCAGCACCACGGTTCCGGTCTATCTCATTCCGATCAAGCTGGTGATCGGCGCGACGCGCCTAGATCCGAAGACCGTGCAGGCGAACGGCAAGACGGCCGTGGCCAACACGCTCGCTTCGCCAATATTCCGAAGCGGCATCGATTTCGTGCAGGGCGGGACCAAACTGGGCAAGACGCAGTATATCGATGCGTTCCAGCGGGCCAATTACTGGGGCGCGTTGGCATCCAATCCGGGCTGGCACCTGCTGCTGGGCAAGCCCACGGTGCTGCCCGAGCACACGGTGACGGTCCCGTCCGCAAGCGGTTCGATCGGGACGGAATTCGGCATCCCGGTGGGGCTGGCCGATTACTACTGGTTCGATGGCATCGCCAAGTCGATCCTTGCTGCAGAAACGCAGATCCAGCCCGACTCTCTGGTATTGTTCATAACCTACAACACTTTCCTGACCGAAAACGGATCGTGCTGCATCGGTGGCTATCACAGCGCCGCCGGTGCCCAGACCTACTCTCACTTCACCTATATTCCGGTTCCTGGCATATTCTCGCAGGATGTGTCGGCACTGTCCCACGAAGTTGGCGAATGGGCGGAGGATCCGTTCGTCAACAACTACAGTCAGCCTTGCGGTGGCTTGCTGGAAGTTGGCGACCCGCTCGAGAACATGCCGAATTACGGCGCCTATCCTTACACTTTGAATAATTTCGTCTATCATCTGCAGGATCTGGTGCTGCTGCCGTATTTCGGGGCGCCCTCATCCATCTCGGTGAATGGCTGGAGCACGTTCCAGGGCACGCCGGTCTCGGTCTGCGAATACGGCCAGTAACGGTCTGGCGGAGCGGATCGCGATCCGGTCGGGCGGCATTCCGGGCGTACCGGGATGCCGCCTGGCCTCGCCGAAACGTGCCGCGCCGGTCCGCCGGATCAGGACGTGTTCAACCCGGCGCGGCTGTCAGGCAGGGCGTCCCGCCTGCCCGACAGCCGAAGACTTCATCCCGTCAAGGACGCAATGGCACGCTGCCCGGCAGCCATGCCCGCGTCGGATCGTCAGATCGCTGTCACGCCGATGAGAGGGACGCGCCGCGGCCTCGCCTCGACGGCAATCGCCCTACGCCCGCCCACCCTCGAAGAATTCGCGCACCTTGGCGAAGAACCCCTCGGTCTCCGGGCTGCCCTTGGCGTGGCCTGCGCTTTCCGCCTCGAACTCCTCCAGCAATTCGCGCTGCCGGCGGGTCAGATGCTGCGGGGTCTCCACCGCGACCTGGATGAACATGTCCCCGCGCGCGGCGCTCCGCAGGACCGAGAATCCCTTGCCACGCAAGCGGAACTGATCGCCGGTCTGGCTGCCGGGCGGGATCTTGACCTTGGCGCGGGTGCCATCGATCGCCTGCACCTCGATCTCCCCGCCCAGCGCCGCCTGGGTCATCCGCAGCGGCACCCGGCAGAAGATATTGGCGCCGTCGCGCTGGAAAATCGGGTGCGGGCGGATCGACACATGCACATACAGATCGCCCGGCGGAGCGCCCTGGGCGCCGGCCTCGCCCTCGCCGGACAGGCGGATGCGGGTGCCGTCCTCCACCCCGGCGTGGATCGCCACCTGCAGCGACCGTTCGCGCTGCACCGTGCCCTGGCCGGCGCAGATGCGGCAGGGATTGCGGATGGTGCGGCCGGTGCCCGCACAGGTGGGGCCGGTACGCTCGATGACGAAGAAGCCCTGCTGGGCACGCACCTTGCCGGCACCGCGGCAGGTGGTGCAGGCATCGGCGCTGCGGTCGCGGTCGGTGGAGCCGCTGCCGGCGCAGGCCTCGCAGGCTACCCGCGTCGGCACGAGCAGGGTGGTCCTGGTGCCGGCGAACGCCTCCGCGAGGTCGATCTCGACCGCCTGGCGCAGATCCGCGCCCCCGCGCGGGCCACGCCCGCCGCCGCGGCGGGCGCCGCCCATGGAATCGCCGAACATCTGGTCGAAGATGTCGCCCAGTCCGCCGGCATCGCCGAACCCGGCGCCGGCGCCGGCGTTCCCGCCCTCGAAGGCGGCATGACCGAAGCGGTCATAGGCCGCGCGCTTCTGATCGTCCTTGAGAACCTCGTAGGCCTCGTTGATCTCCTTGAACCGCGCCTCGGCCGTCTTGTCATGGCCGTTACGGTCCGGATGGTACTGCATCGCGAGCTTGCGATAGGCCTTCTTGAGATCTTCGGCACTGGCGTCGCGCGCCACCCCCAGCGTTGCGTAATAATCCTGCTTGGCCATCAGAGCCTCATGTCTGCGCCGACGGCGCCTGTCCCGATACGACGCGCCGCCCCCGGCGTGTCAAAGACATCGTTGCGGCATACTGCGCACCAACGCGAAGCGCCCGGCTTCCGAAGAAGCCGGGCGCACGCCGGTCCCGCACTCCCTGCCGCCGGCATGGAGGCAGACGCGATCAGGCGGATTTCTTCTTGTCGTCGACTTCCTCGAACTCGGCGTCGACCACCTTGTCATCGGCCGCCGCCGCGCCCGGCCCGCTGCCACCCGGCGCGGCGGTCTCGGACTGGGCCTTGTACATCGCCTCGCCGATCCGCATCGCCACCTGGCTGAGCCGGTCCCCGGCCGCCTTCAGCGCCGCCGCGTCCGTGCCCTCCATCGCCGAGCGCGCCGCCGCGATCGCCGCTTCCGCCTCGCCCTTGTCCTGGGCCGACACCTTGCCCTCGTTCTCCTTCAGGCTCTTTTCGGTCTGATGGATCAGCGCGTCGGTGTGGTTCTTCGCCTCGATGAATTCCCGGCGCGCCTTGTCGGCCTCGGCATTGGCCTCGGCCTCCTTGACCATGCGCTGGATATCGGCTTCCGACAGCCCGCCCGAGGCCTGGATGCGGATCTGCTGCTCCTTGCCGGTGGCCTTGTCCTTGGCCTGCACCGAGACGATGCCGTTGGCGTCGATGTCGAAGGTCACCTCGATCTGAGGCACTCCGCGCGGGGCGGACGGAATGCCCTGCAGGTCGAAATTGCCCAGCAGCTTGTTGTCGGCCGCCATTTCGCGCTCGCCCTGGTAGACCTTGATGGTCACCGCGGTCTGCCCGTCATCGGCGGTCGAGAAGGTCTGCGACTTCTTGGTGGGGATGGTGGTGTTGCGCTCGATCAGCCGGGTGAACACCCCGCCCAGGGTCTCGATCCCGAGGCTCAGCGGCGTGACGTCCAGCAGCAGCACGTCCTTGACATCGCCCTTCAGCACCGCGGCCTGCACCGCGGCACCGATCGCCACCACCTCGTCGGGGTTGACGTTGCGCGCGGGGTCCTTGCCGAAGAACTGCTTCACCGCCTCGATCACCTTGGGCATGCGGGTCATGCCGCCCACCAGGATCACCTCGTCGATCTCGCCGGCGGTCACGCCGGCATCCTTCAGCGCCGACTTGCAGGGATCGAGCGTGCGGGCGATCAGATCCTCGACCAGGCTTTCCAGCTTGGCCCGGGTCAGCTTCATCACCAGGTGCTTCGGCCCCGAGGCATCCGCCGTGATGAACGGCAGGTTCACCTCGGTCTCCTTGGAGGAGGAGAGCTCGATCTTGGCCTTCTCGGCGGCTTCCTTCAGCCGCTGCAGCGCCAGCTTGTCCTTGCGCAGGTCGATGCCCTGCTCGCGGCGGAACTCCTCGGCCAGGTAGTCGATCACCCGGACGTCGAAATCCTCGCCGCCCAGGAAGGTGTCGCCGTTGGTGCTCTTGACCTCGAACACGCCGTCGCCGATCTCCAGCACCGAGACGTCGAACGTGCCGCCGCCCAGATCATACACCGCGATGGTGCCGGAATTCTTCTTGTCGAGGCCGTAGGCCAGCGCCGCGGCGGTCGGCTCGTTGATGATGCGCAGCACTTCCAGCCCGGCGATGCGGCCGGCATCCTTGGTGGCCTGGCGCTGGGCGTCGTTGAAATAGGCCGGCACGGTGATCACCGCCTGGCTGACCTTCTCGCCCAGATAGGCCTCGGCCGTCTCCTTCATCTTGCCCAGGATGAAGGCGCTGATCTGGCTCGGCGAATAGCGCTCCGCGCGGGATTCCACCCAGGCATCGCCATTCTCGCCGCGCACGATGGAATAGGGCACCAGCCCCTTGTCCTTGGCCACCATCGGATCGTCGTAGCGCCGGCCGATCAGTCGCTTGATGGCATACAGCGTGTTGGTCGGGTTGGTGACCGCCTGGCGCTTGGCCGACTGGCCGACCAGCCGCTCGCCATTGTCGGAGAACGCCACCATGCTGGGCGTCGTGCGGGCACCCTCGCTGTTCTCGATGACGCGGACATCCTTGCCCTCCATCACCGCCACGCAGGAATTGGTGGTGCCGAGGTCGATGCCGATGACCTTGCTCATAAGAAAGGCTCCTTTTCAGCAGGGGCGGGCGGCCCGAAGCACCGCGCACCCCCCCGGGGTTGATCAGTTGGGGAACGGTCCGAAGATGGACGTCATGTATTCAGGCGGTCGGGCCCGGGCAAGGCCCGGATGCTTGCTTATTGTGCAACCGCGCCGTGCGGCGAGGTGATCGGGCGGGGTCGCAGCGCATCAGGCGGTCCGGTCCAGCCGGGCGCCCTCGCCGGTGAGCTCCGCCGGGGGCGCCTTGGCCACCACCACCATCGCCGGGCGCAGCAGCCGTCCGTTCAGCGTCCAGGCAGGGGTATAGGCCTGCACCACCGTGCCGGGCGGGTGCGCCATGGTCTCCTGCTCACCCATCGCCTGATGCAGATTGGGATCGAACCCGGTGCCGGTCGGATCATCGCGGCGAATGCCGTTGCGCTCCAGGATCGCCAGGAAACTGCGCTCGATGCCCGCCAGCCCCTCGCGCAGCTTGGCCACGATCGGCGGTTCGTGATGCTCGGCCGGGGGCAGGCTCTCCAGCCCCCGGTGCAGATTCTCCGCCGCCTCGACCACATCGGCGGCGAATTTCTGCACCGCATACTGGCGCGTCTCGTCCACGTCCCGGCGGGCGCGGGCGCGGACATTGGCCATCTCGGCCTCGGCGCGCATCCAGCGGTCGCGCTGCTCGGCCAGTTCCGCCTCCAGCGCCGCAATCCGGGCGCTGGCGGCCTGCATCAACTGCTCAGCCGTTTCCGGCAGAGAGGTGTCCGGGGCGGTGGGGTCGGGTTCGCTGCTCATGTCGCGATCAGTTAGGGCGGCCGCGCGCCAGCTACAAGCGCAGATTGCGCCATCCAGAGAGTATCC
>DAICZL010000578.1 GCA_027311165.1 bacterium | reverse complement strand
CACATGGCTGGCGATGCACAGCGAGCCGATGGTCGCCCCGCGTGAGGCAGCGCGGCGCAGCCAGGCGATGGTGCGCGCATCCTCGAACAGATGGCTTCCCAGGCCGCCGCAGACGATCACCGTCTGCAGCGCCGGGGCGGTGTCCAGCCCGTGCTCCACCCCGACCGCGATGGCCGCGCTCGACCGTTCCGGCGCCCCATCGCGCGAGAGCAGCAGCCAGCGATAGAGCGGCCGGCCGGCGACATAATTGGCCAACCGCAGCGGATCGATCGCGGCGGCGAACGTGGCCAGGGTGAAGCCGGGCAGCAGCAGGAAGCCGATGGTCTCGGTCGGCATTCCCGCCGACGTCTGCTCGGCCGTCCTGCCAGTGCTCACGCATGCCATGCCATTCTGGTCCGTCACTCTCTCCCTCCGCCCCGAGGGGGGGCGCCCAGCCTGTCGCGGGCGACAAAGGCTTTGCCGCAAACGCACAGGTTTGCCATGCTGCTTCGGGCAATAAGGGCGGACAATCCCTCGATCCCGCCACGAGACCCGAATCACGAGAACGGAAGGCAGAGCAGCGCGCGAGATGGAGGCCGACGATATCCTGGCGCGCCCGTCCTCCCCGCCGCCGGTGTGGGACGCCGATACCGACGAGGCATTGATCTGCCGTGCGGTCCGGCAGGAAACCCACGACGTGCGCAGCTTCCTGTTCACCGCCCGCGCCCCCCGGCTGTTCCGTTATCTGCCCGGCCAGTTCTTGACCCTCGATCTGGAGATCGACGGCGTCGCGGTCAACCGCTGCTACACGATCGCCTCGGCGCCCACCCGCCCGCATGCGATCGCCATCACGGTCAAGCGCCAGCCCGGCGGCGTGGTCTCGCCCTGGCTGCATGCGATGCTGCGCCCGGGCGTGGCGATCCGCGCGCTGGGTCCGGCCGGGGAGTTTAGCTGTGCCCGGCACGGGGCGGCGAAATATCTGTTCCTGTCGGGTGGCAGCGGCATCACCCCGCTGATGTCGATGGCGCGCAGCCATGACGACCTGCTGAGCGAGGCCGATATCGTCTTCGTCCACAGTGCCCGCAGCCCGGCCGACATCATCTTCCGCGCCGAACTCGATCAGATGGCCCGCAACCGCGCCGGGTTCCGCGTGGCCACCATCTGCGAGCAGGACTCGCCCGACGATCCCTGGCCGGGGCTGCGCGGGCGGCTCGGTCTGCCGATGCTGCGGCTGATCGCGCCGGACTTCACCGAACGCGCGGTGTTCACCTGCGGGCCCGCGCCCTACATGGCGGCGGTGCGGGCAATGCTGGCGGAAGCCGGGTTCGACATGGCCCGCTACCACGAGGAAAGCTTCGACTTCGCCAAACTGGCCGGACCCAACCCCGCCCCGGCACTCGCATTGGCCACGCCCGCATCGACCACCGGCTTCCGGGTGGAGTTCGCCAAGAGCGGCCAGGTCGTGGCCTGCGGCCCGGGAACCTTCGTGCTGGATGCGGCCGAGGCGGCAGGGCTGCGCCTGCCCTCGTCCTGCACCCAGGGCCTGTGCGGCACCTGCAAGTCCCGGCTGGTCTCCGGCACCGTGGACATGCAGCATGCCGGCGGCATCCGCAAACGCGAGATCGAGCAGGGCATGATCCTGATCTGCTGTTCCAAACCCACCAGCGATCTGGTGATCGACCGATAGGGACCTTGCCACCAGCCTCCGCTCGCCGGGGAACGGCCTCCCGGAGGGTGCAAGATCCGGGGACTGCACGATCCGGGATAGGCCAGGTCGGAGCAATTCCAGATCGGGGCGGCCGCGGTCCCTGGCAGAACCCCGAGGGGACGATGGGGGCGGAGCCGCGGGTCTGATTCGGAACAGCCAATCGCGGGACCGGCTGACGCCGATCGGTCGAAAGATCGGGCGCTCCCGCCGCGCCGCCTACCGCGCATCCAGGGCGATGTCGTGAAACAGCCTGGCCGGCAACTGTCCGCCGGTCTGGTGCTGCATCGGGCGGTTGTCGTCATTGCCCAGCCAGACGCCGATCACCAGCCCGCCGACACAGCCCATGAACCAGGCGTCGCGATAGTCCGAGGTGGTGCCGGTCTTGCCCATCACCCCCCGCCCCGGCAGCGCCGCCGCCCGACCGGTGCCGCGCGCCACCACCGCGGCCAGCATGCGCTGCATCATCGCCGCCTGGTCGGGATCGATCACCCGCTCCGCCGCCGGCAGCGGCGGGGCAACGGCCCGCCCGTCGGCGGTGATCGCCTAGATCGCGTGCGGGGTGACCGCCAGCCCGCCATTGCAGATCTCGGCATAGACGCCGGCCAGCTCCAGCAGCCCGACCTCGCCGGTGCCGAGCGCCAGGGACGCATCGAGCGGCAGCCGGTCGGCGATGCCGAGCCGGCGGGCGAGGGCTGCGACCGGGCGCGGCCCGCCGGCGGTCTGCAGCAGCCGCACCGCGGCGGTATTGACCGACTGCGCCAGCGCCTCCTCCAGGCTGATCTCGCCCAGGAAATGCGGCTCGAAATCCGCCGGGCTCCAGCCGCCCACCCGGATCGGCGCGTCCAGCACGGTATCCTCCGGGCGCAACCCGGTCTCGAGCGCGGCCAGCCAGACGACCGGCTTGAACTCCGAGCCGGGCTGGCGGCGGGCGGCCACCGCACGGTTGAACGGGCTGGTGCGGTAGTCCCGCCCGCCCACCATGGCC
>DAICZL010000566.1 GCA_027311165.1 bacterium | reverse complement strand
CCACGCGTCCGATCGCCTCATGTCCTGGAACGAAAGGCGGCACCGGCTTCACCGGCCAGTCGCCCTTCGCCGCATGCAGATCGGTATGGCACACGCCACAGGCTTCGGTCT
The DNA here is from genome assembly GCA_027311165.1 of bacterium. Lineage (GTDB taxonomy): Bacteria > Pseudomonadota > Alphaproteobacteria > Acetobacterales > Acetobacteraceae > DAICZL01. The sequence continues at coordinate 3,146 of DAICZL010000566.1, read as the reverse complement.
TGACCAGGATCTGGCCTGGACCCGGGGAGGGGATATCGAGCTCCCGCAGGGCCAGCGGCGCGCCGAAGGCAACGACGACGGCAGCCTGCATCTTGCCAGTCATGAACCCATTCCTTTCAGATATCGGATTGAACGCATGGTCGCGGCCCCTGATTCAGGCCACGGCCTTGGAGCCGAGGCCACGGACGGCCTCGATCATCTTGGTCAGTACCGCGGCAGCGTCGCCGTAGACCATGTTGCAGTTGTCTTCGTAGAACAGGGCATTGACGATCCCGGCATAGCCCTTCCCCTGCCCGCGCTTGACGACATAGACCTGGCGCGCCTGGTCGGCATTGAGGATGGGCATCCCGAAGATGGGCGAAGACTTGTCGGTGCGCGCGGCGGGATTGACCACGTCATTGGCACCAATCACCAGGGCCACATCGGTGTCCTTGAAGGCGTCGTTGATGTCTTCGAGCTGGAAGATCATGTCGTAGGGCACGCCGGCCTCGGCCAGCAGCACATCCATTTGGCCGGGCATGCGGCCGGCGACCGGATGGATCGCGAATTTCACCCCGACCCCGGCGCCCTGCAGCAGCTTGACGAATTCGTAAAGCTTCTGCTGGGCCTGTGCGACCGCCAGCCCATAGCCCGGCACGATGATGACGGAGCTGGCATAGCGCATGGCAATCCCGGCATCGGCGGCCTCGGTCGGCCGCAGACTGCCCTTGATGTCCCCTGGCGCCTGCGTCACCGCCGGCCCGAAATTGGTGAACAGGATGTTGCTCACCGACCGGTTCATCGCCTTCGCCATCAGCAGCGTGAGCAGCAGGCCGGCGGCGCCCACGACCATGCCGGCGATCATCATCGCCGGATTCTGCAGCACGAAGCCCTGCAGCCCGACCGCGAGCCCGGTTGCCGCATTGTAGATCGAGATCACCACCGGCATGTCCGCGCCGCCGATCGGCAGGGTCAGCAGCACACCGAACACCAGCGCGCAGCCGAAGAATAGGATGATCAGCGGCTCGAGCGCGAGATACGGGTTCGGCCAGCCCCCGATCGTGGCAATGATCGCACCACCCACGCCAAGCGTCAGCAGCAAGACCACCGCGTTCAGCGCCTGCTGACCCCTGACCCGCATCGGCTTCGCGAGGAGATCGTCGAGCTTCGCCCAGGCGATCAGGGATCCGGAGAACGAGATCGCGCCGATCAGCGCGCCCAGCAGCGTCACCACCAGCCCGGTGGTGGTCTGGGCCTTGTTGCCGAACAGCTCCACCGCGGCGATTGCGGCGGCGGCACCACCGCCCATGCCGTTATACAGGGCCACCATCTGCGGCATCGCCGTCATCGCGACCGTCTTGCCGCCCCACCAGGCGAAGCCGCCGCCGAGGAGAAGTGCCCCCGCCGCCAGGGCGAGGTTCATCCTCAGAAACGGCTGCGCCACCGCGCCGGCATCGAGACCATACAGGAAGCTCACCAGGATCGCGGCCAGCATGCCGATGCCGGCGGCCAGAATGCCCGAAGGCGCGGTCAGCGGAGACGACATGCGCTTGAGGCCGAACATGAACAGGAAAGCGGCCAGGAGATCGACTGTGCCGATCGCGAGATGGCCGAGATTGACGATCATGTCCGCTCCCCGCTGCTACCCGCGCGAAGCGGCTGCACCGCGCCGGTCTTGGCCGGTTCGCCGGCGGGGCGACTGGGCTGGAACATCGCCAGCATCCGTTCGGTCACGGCATAGCCTCCGGCGACGTTGCCCGCGCCGAGCAGCACGGCGGCGAAGCCGATGGCCTGCTCGGGGATCGTGCTGGCGCCGATCAGCACCGAGATGCCTCCGACCACCACGATCCCGTGCACGAAATTGGACCCCGACATCAGCGGCGTGTGCAGGATCGCCGGCACATGACCGATGATGACCCAGCCGGCGAAGGCGGCGAGCATGAAGAGATAGAGCGCGACGAAGCCGGTGATGGTGATCGTGAAATTCATGTCCTGATCCTGTTCCGGCTCATGCCGCTTTGGTGACGGGCTTGGCGGTCTTGTCCTTCGCCCCGCTGCTCGGAAATCCGTCCTGCGCGCTGGCGTCACGACGATGCTGCCCGTCATGGGTCAGCACCGTCCTCGCCAGAACCTCGTCGTCCCAGTCGCGCACGATGACGTTGTCCTTCAGCATCAGCGCGAGCAGGTTGGAGAGGTTCCTGGCATAGAGCTCGCTTGCGTCGCGGCCGAGCAGCGAGGGCACGTTGAGGGGGGCGAGGATCGTGACCAGGCCGATCTCCGTCGTCTCGCCGGGCCGCGTGTCCTCGCAATTGCCGCCACCTTCGGCGGCGAGATCGACGATCACCGACCCCGGCTTCATGCCGTCGAGCTGGGCGTGGCTGATCAGTTTCGGGGATGCGCGGCCGGGGATCGCGGCGGTGGTGATGATCATGTCGGCGTTCTGGATATGCGTGGTCAGGATCGCCGAGACCGTGGTCTTCTCGGCGGCGCTCAGTTCGCGGGCATAGCCCCCCGTTCCGGTGGCATCGATGCCGGTATCGACGAATTTTGCACCGAGGGATTCCGCCTGTTCCCTGGTATCGGGGCGGACGTCGTAGCCTTCGACCACGGCACCGAGCCGGTGGGCAGTCGCGATCGCTTCCAGGCCGGCGACGCCGAGCCCCATGACCAGCACCTTCGCCGGACCGATGGCGCCGGCTGCCGTCGTCACCTTGGGGAGGATGCGACCGAGCACGGTGGAGCCGAGCTGGACCGCGTAATAGCCCGCCAGGGCGGACTGGCTGGACAGGGCATCCATCGCCTGCGCCCGCGTGATCCGCGGGATCATCTCCATGGCAAAACAGGTGATCTTCCGCTCCAGCAGTTTCTGGACCAGCGCCGGCTCGGCATTCTCATGGATGAAGCAGATCAGTACCGCGCCTTCCCCCATCGCGTCGATCAGCTCCGGTGCGGGCGGCTGCACCGCCAGGACCACATCGGCCCCGCCTAGCAGCGAAGGGAGGTCGGCGATGATCGCCACGTCCTGATAGGCGGCATCGGGCAGTCTCACCGCGTCTCCGGCGCCGGGCTGCATGTGCAGCTTCGCGCCGAGCTTGATCAGCCGCGCGGCCACCGATGGCACCAGGGCCACCCGCTTCTCGTGGGGTCGTGTATCTTTAAGAATGGCG
>DAICZL010000563.1 GCA_027311165.1 bacterium | reverse complement strand
GTCGGCGCCGGCGCCGGCGCCGGGCGCAGCGGCGCCGGGTCGGTGCGCGCGACCTGTTCGTCCATCAGTCATTCTCCCAGGCTGCCGCCCGGCTGGGGCGGGGCAAGGCGGGGCGCGGCCGGCGCATCTGGCTAGTCCGAGGCAGGATGGGAAGCTGGTGGCGGACGCGAGACCTCGATCGCCGAGACCAGGCTCGCCCGCCCGGCCGGCGTCAGGGTCCCGAGCGCGTCCAGGAAGGCCGGGTCGAAGCGGGCGAAAAAGCTGCGCCAGCTCTCCTGGTAGGCGAGCAGCGCCGCCTGCACCGATGCCCGGTCATAGGGGGTCTCGGCGATCGCCTCGGCCAGCGCCCGCCGCGCGAGGCCGATCCGGTCCCGCGCCGGCTCGTACTGTGCCCGCGCCTGGTACAGCCGGGACTGGAACCGCTTCGCCTCCTCGGGCGGCAGCGTCGCGGTGATGCGCGCGATCATCGATCCGTCCGGCGGGGCGGCGTCGGCCAGCCGGCCGCGCACCAGATGGGCGCCGACCAGCCCGGCCAGGAACAGGTTCAGCGCCACCGAGGCGCCGAAGATCCGCCCGCTGCCGAATCGCTGGCGGCGCGGCGCTGCGATCCCGGCGCTCATCCGGCCGTCTCCGGCAGCGGGCCAGCCAGGTCCAGCACCGGGGCGACATGCAACGCAGCGAGCGGATCGCCCGGAAGATGGCGGGCGGGCAGTCCGGTCAGGCCGAGCCAGCCGCCCAGCACCAGCGAGGCGGCGAGCCCGACCCAGGGCAAAGACCCGGCCCGCCTCTGGTCGAGCCCCGCGCGTTGCCCGGCCCGGCCGGTCCGGTTGCGGCCGCGCCGGCGATCGAGCGCGCGCCGCAGCCCGTTCTCGATCCGGCCCAGCGTCTCCCGATCCGCGGGCGCGCAGCCCCAGGGCAGGGCCGCCTCCGCATCCAGCGCGGCGACCAGCATGGCGCGGCAGGCGGCGGAGCGGGCGAGCAGGGCCAGCGCCTCGCTGCGCGCGGGCTCGGGCCATCGCAGCGGCGAGGGACCGTGCCGGCGCAACAGCCCGGCCAGCAGGGTCTCGCCGCGCCCGCTTTCCTGGTGGCGCGCAGCCTCTGGGTCGCGCTCCGCGGTCGGGTCGTCCAAGCCGCCCGGGTCGCGCTCCGGACCCGGGTCCTGTGGCCCGTTCGGGCGGCGCTGTGCATCCACAGCGGGCATCGCCGTCGCTGCCCGCGCCGCGCCCTGGTCGGGCGTCGTGTCCCGGTTCCGCCCGGCGGTTCGGGCCTCACGCACGCGCGGTCTCCAGCCGCCGGCGCAGGAAGGCCCGCCCGCGATGCAGCAGCCCTTCCAGGGCACGGGCCGAGATGTTCAACGCCCCGGCCGCCTCGGCGGCGCCGAGTTCGCCGAAATAGGTCAGATTGATCGCCTGGCGCTGGCGCTCGGGCAGCGCCTGCACCGCCGCCGCCAGGGCGGCCTGCCGGCTGCCCGCCTGCAGCGCCGCCAGCGGATCCGGTGCCGCATCGGGCAGATCCTCGGCGCTGTCCAGCCCGAGCAGACGCGGGCCGGCCCGGCGGGTGCGGTCGATCGCGAGATTGACGACGATGCTGTGCAGCCAGGTGCTCGGCCGCCCGCGCGCCGGATCGTAGCTTCCGGCATGGCGCCAGAGGCGCAGCAGGGCTTCCTGGGCGATGTCCTCCGCCTCGGCCGGGTCATCGAGGATGCGCAGCGCCACGCCATAGGCGCGGCCCATATGGCGCGCGGCCAGCATCTCGAACGCCGCCCGGTCGCCCTTGGCGACGCAGCGCAGCAGGTCTTCGTCAGGTGGCGGGCCGGGTGGCATGCGGGCGGGTCTTCTCGAAGGATGGGACTGTGGGTGATACGCCGGTCGCGGCCATATCCCATGCGGATATGGGGAATGCGCGCGGCAAGGCCAGGGCCGTGTCCCCCGGGGGGGATTTCCGGCTTCCCCTGCCCCCGCAGCATCCGTGGC
>DAICZL010000539.1 GCA_027311165.1 bacterium | reverse complement strand
GGCCCAGCAGGTCGAACGGCGCGCTCGGACGGGCGAGGCCGAGCCCCCAGCGGTTGAGGTTGTTAAATCCGAAGCTGATCAGGATGATCGCAAAGGCGGCCAGCACCACGCCGACCGCGTCGATCTGTACCTCGGGGCGGCCGGCATCGCGCTTCAGCCGGAAGCTCAGCAGGAACACCAGCCCCGCCACCAGGACCAGCAGCCCGAAGGCCGGGCGCCAGCCGATATAGGTGCCGAGCAGGCCGCCGATCAGAAAGGCCGCCACCCCGGCGCCGGCCCGCGCCGAACCCAGCGCGCCCAGCGCCGTCGCCTGCTGGGCACCCTGGTAGTTATGGGCGATCAGCGCCACCAGCGACGGCACCAGCGCGGCGCCCGCCGCCCCGGCCAGGCCCTGGGCGAAGATCATCACGGAAGCGGACGGGCTGATCGTCATCAGCGCCATCGCCACCGCGAAGATCAGCACCACCGAACGGAACACGCGCAGCGCGCCGAAGCGCTGGTTGAGCTTGGCGCCGAGCATCACCAGCCCCGCCACCGCCATCGAGTAGGTGACGATCCCGGTCGCAACCGTGGTCGGCGGCACATCGAAGCTGCGCACCATCCCGCCGATGGCGACCGGCAGGGACGCGACGTTGAAGGACATCAGCACCTGCCCCAGCGCGATGGCGATCATCGGCACCCAGGATTGCCGGGCATCGTCCCCGGCCGGGGCGTCTCGGTCGGCCATGCTGGCTGCCATGCGGGTCGGCCTTTGCTGATGGTGGCTGTCACGCCGTCGCCACCGCAGGCACCAGACCGGCCCCGGCGCGCCGAGCGGTCAGACCACGGGTTTGGAAACGAACAGGTTCATCCCCAGCCGGTCGGCCAGGAAGTTTGCGACGCGCTGCCCCCGCACGCTGTTGCCGGCGGCATCCAGCGGCGGGGCGAAGGTGCCAAGACCGCCCTTGCCCGGCGACACAGCGACGATGCCGCCGCCGATGCCGCTCTTGCCCGGCAGGCCGATCTCGTAGAGCCAGTCTCCCGAAGTCTCGTAGAGCCCAGCGGTCGCCATCACCGCCAGCGCGAAGCGGCAGCTCGCGGCATCCACCACACGCTCACGGGTCAGCGGATTGACGCCGCCATCGGCGAGCGTCGCGCCCATCACCGCGAGATCGATCGCCGAGACGTTCAGCGCGCATTGCCTGGTATAGAGATCGGTGGCGAGCGCGGGATCGCACGCCAGCCGGCCATAGCTCTGCAGCAGCCGCGCGATCGCCTGATTGCGGAAATTGGTCTCGATGGCCGAGACATAGACCTCCTCGTTCAGGCTGAGCTGCCGGCCGGCGAAGCGCGACAGCCCGTCATGGATGAACCGCCATTTCGCGGCCTCGGTATCGCCCGGCACCAGGCTCGTGGTGGCGATCGCGCCGGGGTTGACCATCGGGTTGGTCCGGCCCTGCTCGCCCTGCTCGATCGCCGCCAGCGCGTTGAACGCGAGGCCGGTGCTGTTGACCCCGATCTGCGCCCGCGCCGCTTCCGGGCCGATCTCCTGGCAGACCAGGGCGAACAGGAACGGCTTGGAGACGCTCATGATCGAGAATTCAACCGCGGCATCGCCGGCCGTGAACAGCCGGCCCGAAGTGCCGGCAACACAGATGCCGAACAGCGTGGCCGGCACGCGGGCCAGCGCCGGATACACCGTGGAGATCTGCCCGTCGGACACGCCGGCGAACCGCTGATGCGCCTCACGCACCAGCGCCTCGACCCTTTCCGCCGCGGGCAGTTCGCCGGTGGAGACATACGGTTCCAGAGTCACCGCACGTCCATCTTCGGGCTCTGCCACGCCGTCCTCCCTGGCCGCGACCTGACGCGTTCGCGCTGATCCGCCTGCTGTGACCGCCATCCCTGCCGCGCCGCGCGAAGCCGCCGGGCGACGCATCCGGGGCTGGTCATCGCACGGCTGCGAGAACGCGACCAAGATTTTTGGCCGGCGCGCCGCGCCTACCGGCACTTTTGGGATGGAGAGCCCATGTCTGGGACGGCGATACCCGCGAAACATGACAGCGCGTCACTATACTGAGTCTCGAAAAATCCCTGCAGGGTCATCGAAGAGGTCGCGCCGGTCGGCTGCGAACGGGGTCGACGGGGTGGCGCTGGTGCAGATCCGGGAGAAGGAGCGTGCGCAGGATCGCCATTGTGGGCTTGACACTCGGCAGCGCGCTGCTGGCTGGCCCGGTGCTGGCGCAGGAGCCCAGCACGGCGGATCTGATGCGCGAGATCGAGGCCCTGCGCCGGCGGGTGGACGAGCTGGAAGGCCGCCAGCAGCAGCAGCAGCAGCCGGCCGCGAAGCCTGCCCATGCGGCCGCCGGCCATGCGC
>DAICZL010000529.1 GCA_027311165.1 bacterium | reverse complement strand
GCGTTATCCGCTGGTCGATGGCCAAGGCAATTTCGGCAATATCGACGGCGATAACGCCGCGGCCTACCGCTACACCGAAGCGCGGCTGACGGAAGCGGCGCGGCTTTTGCTCGACGGCATCGACGAGGACGCGGTCGATTTCCGCCCCAATTACGACGGCGTGTCGGAAGAGCCGGCGGTGCTGCCGGCGGCGTTTCCCAATCTCCTCGCCAACGGCGCGCAAGGCATCGCTGTCGGCATGGCGACCGCGATCCCGCCGCACAACGCAGGTGAGGTCTGCGCCGCCGCGATCCATCTGATCGCCCATCCCGGCGCTACCACGGCCGAATTGCTGGCGCATATGCCGGGGCCGGATTTCCCGACCGGCGGGGAGCTGATCGAGCCACCCGAGGCGATCCTGACGGCCTATGAGACCGGGCGCGGCGGGTTCCGCCTGCGGGCGAAATGGGCGGTGGAGAAGGGGCGGCTGGGCACCTGGCAGATCATCGTGACCGAGCTGCCCTACCAGGTGCAGAAATCCCGCCTGATCGAGCAGATCGCCGCCCTGCTGGAAGAGAAGAAGCTGCCGCTGCTGGGCGATGTGCGTGACGAGAGCACCGAGCTGGTCCGTCTGGTGCTGATCCCCCGCTCGCGCGAGGTGGATCCGGCGATGCTGATGGAGACGCTGTTCCGCGCCAGCGCGCTGGAAAGCCGCTTCCCGCTGAACATGAACGTCTTGGACGCTACCCGCACGCCGCGGGTGATGTCCCTGCGGGAGGTGCTGACCGCCTGGCTCGCCCATCGCCACGAAGTGCTGGAGCGCCGCTCGCGTCACCGGCTGGCGGCGATCCTGCGGCGGATCGAGGTGCTGGAAGGCTATCTCTCGGTCTATCTCAACCTCGACGAGGTGATCCGCATCATCCGCGAGGCCGACGAGCCCAAGCCCGCGCTGATCGCCCGCTTCACCCTGACCGACGCGCAGGCCGAAGCCATCCTGAACATGCGCCTGCGCAGCCTGCGCCGGCTGGAGGAGATGGAGATCCGCCGCGAGCACCAGGCGCTGGGCATCGAGCGGCAGGAGATCGAGGCGCTGCTGGCCGATGGCGGGCGGCGCTGGGCGCGCATCGGCGAGGAGCTGGCGGCGATGCGGGAGAAATTCGGCGCGGGTCCCCTGGGCCAGCGCCGCACCGTGCTGGGGGTGCCGGCCGCACCGCTGCTGGTGGCGAGCGAGGCGCTGGTGGAGCGCGAGGCGATCAGCGTGATCCTGTCGGAAAAGGGCTGGATCCGCGCGATCAAGGGCCACGCGGCCGATGCCGGAGAGCTGAAATTCAAGGAAGGCGACCGGCTGGCCGCGCTGCTGCCCTGCGAGACCACCGACCGGCTGTGCCTGTTCGCCACCAACGGCCGCGCCTACACGCTGAAGGCCGGCGATCTGCCGCGCGGCCGCGGCGACGGCCAGGCGGTGCGGCTGCTCGCCGATCTCACCAACGAGGACGCGGTGGTGGCGCTGTTCGTCTGGCGCGAGGGCCGGCGCTATCTGCTCGCCTCGTCCGCCGGACGGGGGCTGGTGGTGGCCTCCGAGGACCTGCTGGCCGAGAAGCGCACCGGCAAGCAGATCCTGAACCTGCGCCCGGGCGAGGAAGCTTCGGTCTGCGCGCCGGCCGAGGGCGATCACGTCGCGGTGATCGGTGCGAACCGCAAGCTGCTGGTGTTTCCGCTCGATCAGGTGCCGGTGCTGGCGCGCGGGGCCTGGGTGATCCTGCAGAAATACAAGGATGGCGGGCTGGCGGACGCCAAGGTGTTCAGCCTCGCCCAGGGGCTGACCTGGCGGCTGGGGGAGAAGCAGCGCACCGAGCCGGATCTTTCCCTTTGGTTGGGCGAGCGCGCCCAGGCGGGCCGGATGCCGCCGGCGGGGTTCCCGAAATCCGGGCGGTTCGGCTGAGCGGACAGTCGCTGTCCAT
>DAICZL010000520.1 GCA_027311165.1 bacterium | reverse complement strand
GCCTGAGCAGCCGGGAGTCCCGCGTCTTTTGCCCGTCGTTTTCCGTCCGGAGTCTGCCGTGATGACCACCGAGTTAGTGAAGCCCGAAGCCGCTGGCCCGCGGGCCGATGCCGCATCGGGCGTTGCCCCCACGATCGCCGTGCGCTTCATGCTGGATGCCGAGAGTTCGCCCGGCCTGCTGCCCCGGCTGCTGGCCCCTTTCGCGCGCCGCGACCTGATCCCCGACCGGATGTGGGCGCATCGCAGCGGACCCTGTATGCATGTCGAGATCGCCATGCAGGCCATGCCCGCCGATCTGGTGCACCTGGTCGAGGGCAATCTGCGCCAGGTGATCGGCGTGACCAATCTGGTGCAGCTGCGTCCCGCCGCCGAACGGCAGGCGGCCTGAGCCGGGGCTGCGCCGCGCCGTCCGCCGGCGCGGTTGCAGGGGCGGGCCGGATGTCGGACCCGGGGCCGGGCCAGGATGCAGCCGCCGGGGAGGTGTTGCGTTCGCGGCGGTTCCTGCCGCTGTTCCTCACCCAGGCGCTGGGGGCGCTGAACGACAATCTGTTCAAGAACGCCCTGGTCGTGCTGGTGGCGGTCGAGAACGGTTCGTCCGGCGCGGTGATCGTCCCGCTGGCCGGGGCGATCTTCATCCTGCCCTATGCGCTGTGCTCGGCCCTGGCCGGCCAGCTGGCCGATCGTTTCGACAAGGCCGCGCAGATCCGGATCATCAAGCTGGCCGAACTGCCCTGATGGTGCTGGGCGCGGCCGGGCTGCTGCGCGACGATCTGGGGCTGCTGCTGGTCACCCTGTTCGGACTCGGCGTGCACTCGGCGTTTTTCGGGCCGCTGAAATACGGGATCCTGCCCGATCTGGTCGGTCCCGCCGCGCTGCTCGCCGCCAATGCCTGGGTCGAGGCCGGCACGTTCGCGGCGATCCTGCTGGGCACCGTGGCCGGCGGGGCGCTGCTGACCTTCGCACAGGGGCGGGCGGTCGTCGCTGTCGCCGCCATCGTGGTGGCGCTGGCCGGGCTGCTGAGCGCCTGGGCGGTGCCGGCTGCGCCGGGCGCCGCGCCGGGGCTCGCCATTGGGCGCAATCCCGTGCGCGAGACGGCGGCGCTGCTGGGACTGGCGCGGGCCAACCGGCCGGCCTGGATCGCGATCCTGGGGCTGAGCTGGTTCTGGACGATCGGGGCGATCTTCCTGGCTGAATTCCCCACCCTGGCGCGGGTGCAGTTCGGCGCCGGGGCATCGGTGGTGACGCTGATGCTGAGCATGTTCGCGCTCGGCGTCGGCCTCGGCTCGCTGCTGGTCAGCCGGCTGCTGCGCGGGCAGATCAGTGCCAGGCTGGCACCGGCGGCGGCGATCGCCCTGTCGGTGTTCGCCGCCGATTTCGCCGCGATCTGCGCGCGGATCGATCCGGCGCGTGGCTGGCACGATATTCCCTCGATCCTGGGCGCCGTGCAGGGCTGGCATGCCCTGCTGGCGCTGCTGCTGGTGGCGGCCGCTGGCGGAGCGTTCTCGGTGCCGCTTTATGCCGTGGTGCAGCACGACGCCGCGGCGGCGCAGCGGTCGCGGCTGGTGGCGGCCAACAACGTGATGAACGC
>DAICZL010000517.1 GCA_027311165.1 bacterium | reverse complement strand
ATCTGTTCATGGTCAACCCCGATGGCTGGGGCTTCTCCGAGATCACCGCCTCGCGCCTTCTGATCTGCGATTTCCACGGCCGGGTGCTGGCCGGGGCAGGGGTGCCGGAGGCGACCGCCTTCCACATCCACGCCCGGCTGCATCTGCGCCTGCCCCGCGCCCGCGCCGCGTTCCACACCCACATGCCCAATGCCACCGCTCTCGCCATGCTGGAGGGTCCGCCGCTCACCTGGGCCGGGCAGACGGCGCTGAAATTCTACGGCCGCACCACGGTGGACGAGGACTATAACGGGCTGGCGCTGGACGCCGCCGAGGGCGACCGCATCGCCGCCGCGATGGGTGAGGCCGATATCGTGTTCATGCGCAACCATGGCGTGCTGGTGGTGGGCCCGACCATCGCCGAGGCCTGGGACGATCTGTATTACCTCGAGCGCGCCTGTGAAGCGCAGCGCCTGGCGGAGGCGACCGGCAGGCGGCTGCGTCCGGTGCCGGAGGCGGTGGCACGCCACACCTATCAGCAGATGCGCGAGGGCGACCGCGAGTCCGCGAGGCTGCATCTGGAAAGCGTCAAGCGCATCCTCGATCGCGAAGCTTCCGAGTACCGGCACTGACGCGCATGGGGGGTCCCCGCGGGACCTGTCATTCGTGGAGGGGCAACCCGGCCCCGGCCATGCCGGGAACTGCCTCGACGATCGCGGGTCCGGCGGCGCCCGCCCCCGGCGGGGTCGCAAAGGGCAGGGGCCTCCGGCGTTACCTGGAGCCAACCCCCGTGCCGCGCCGGCATCGGGCGGCCTGGGCGGTGCCGTTGCTGCTGCTCTCGGGGTGCACATTGCTCGATCAGCGCAGCATCGCCCCCGCCGCCGTCGCGCCGACCGGCGCGGAGATGGCGGAACTGGCGGTGCCCCCCAACCGGGTGGCGCTGATCCGGGTGCGTTTCGACCAGCCCGATCCGGCGCTGAAGGACACGCTGCGCCAGGCGGTCGAGGCGGCGCGCGCGCGCAAGCCGGATGTGGTCTTCGATGTCGTGGCGCTGCTGCCGCCGGGCAGATCGGCGACCGCCGACCGCGACGCCGCCCTGCAGGCCGGGCGGGACGGGCTGGCGGTGCTGCAGGCGCTGCGCGAGCTGGGGGTGCCGGCCGCGGCGCTCAGTCTCGGCGCGCGTGTGGAGCCGGGCGCGAGCGGCCGGGTGGTGCTGGTCTTTGTCCGCTAGGCGCGGTGATCGGGTCGCTGCCGAAACAGGTGCCGGCGGGCACAAGGAATGCCGCGCGCTGCCCGGCCAGGCGTGCGGATCGCCCCGGCACTCGGCGATCGGCCGGCAGCGTTCTCCTTCGCGCCGTGGCGGGCGGACGGCGCGGCCATGACCGCGGCGCGCCCGCTGCTCGTGCTCCATCCCGGTCAGGGGCGGCGGCTGCGCGCCGGCGGGCCGTGGGCGTTCTCCAACGAGATCGCGCTGCGTCCCGAACACCGCCAGTTGCCGCCCGGCGGGCTGGTGCGGCTGGAAAGCGCCGAGGCCTGGCGCCACGGCACGTTCTGCTTCAACCCGCACAGCCTGATCGCGGCCCGGCTGCTCGACCGCGACCCCTCTGCCGAGATCGACGAGTCCTGGGTCGCCGCCCGCATCGCCGCCGCCGCCGATCTGCGCGCGCGGATCACCGATTCCCCCTATCACCGGCTGGTGCATGCCGAGGCGGATTTCCTGCCCGGCCTGGTGATCGACCGCTTCGCCGATGTGTTCGTGCTGCAGGCCAATTCTGCCGGGATGGACCGGCTGACCGGGCCGATCGTCGCGGCGCTGCAGTCCCGCTTCGCCCCGCGTGCGATCGTCGCGCGCAACGACAGCGCCTCCCGCCGTCTCGAGGGGCTGGCCGAGCAGGTCTCGCTGCTGGCCGGCGCGGATGCCGCGACGGTGGTGGAGGAGGGCGGGCTGCGCTTCCCGGTCGATCCGCTGGCCGGGCAGAAGACCGGCTGGTTCTTCGATCAGCGGCCCCATCGCGACCTGCTGGCGCGGCTGGCCGGCGGGGCGCGGGTGCTCGACGTATTCTGCCATACCGGTGCCTTCGGGCTGCGCTGCGCCGCTGCCGGCGCCGCCGCGGTGGTGCTGGTGGACAGCAGCGCCCCGGCGCTGGAGCAGGCCGCCCGCGCCGCCGAGGCCAATGACCTGGCTGCGAGAGTGAGCCTCCGCCGGGGCGATGCCTTCGCGGTGATGGAGGCGGCTGCGGCGGCGGGGGAGCGCTTCGACATCGTGATCTGCGATCCGCCCGCTTTCGCGCCGACCCGCAAGGACCAGGAGGCCGGGCTGCGGGCCTATGGGCGGATGGCGAAGCTGGCGGCGCGGCTGGTGGCGCCGGGCGGGTTCCTGTTCGTCGCCTCGTGCAGCCACCACGCGCCGGCTGAACTCTTCGCCGCCCGCATCGCCGAGGGGCTGGCCAAGGCGCGGCGCGACGGGCGGATCCTGCATAGCGGTGGCGCCGGGCCCGATCACCCGGTGCATCCGCATCTGCCGGAAACCGCCTATCTGAAGGCGCAGCTGATCCAGCTCGCCTAGAACGGTGCCCGATCTGATCGACGATCGGCCACCGCTCTTGCTTATTGTTTTACCGGGCACCTTTATCCGATCGGATCAGTCCATCTGATCGGATGTTGCTCTCGCCGGCACCCCCCGGACGGCTGCGGGTCCAGGGCGCGCAACGCCCTGCAGGGCCAATGGGGCGAGGGGACTGACCCAGATTCCGTGCGCCGGGGGGGTAGCCCCCCCGGGACTGCGGGTCCAGGGACCTCGGGTCGCTGGCGGGTCTCAATTGACCAAGGGGGGCAGAGCGCTGGCCTCATCTCATCCCGACGCCAACGGGACGGAGCCCTCCGGCCTCGCCTGTCGAACCGGCCGCGCGATCAGGAAGCGGGCAGGGTCACCCCGATCATGTCGGTTTCCCGCACGATCCCGGCCAGCCGCTCCGCGTCCCACTCCGCGGTGCCGGCGGGGCGCAGCGGCAGCACCATCCATCGGTAGTCGGCGGTGGAATCGACCACCCGCAGCCGCATCTTCTCGGGCAGCACGGTGCCCCATTCGGCCAGCAATCCGCGCGGATCGCGCACCGCGCGGGCGCGGTAGGCGGCGGATTTGAACCAGAACGGCGGATAGCCCAGCACGGCGCGCGGATAGCAGCTGCACAGCGTGCAGACCACCAGATGATGCAGCTCGGCGGTATCTTCCAGCACCCCGAGAGGCGGGGCGCCGCGCATCGGGATGCCCAGCGCCTCGGCCGCCGCCGCGCCGTCGGTCAGCATCAGCGTGCGATAGTCCGGGTCGGTCCAGGCGCGCGCCACCATGGCGGCCCCGCGCGCCGGGGTGGCGGCATCGGTCAGGGCGATGCGCTCGGCGATCTCGGCCGCCGAGGCGATGCCCCTGGCGTCCAGCAATGTCCGCAGCGCAGCCAGCAGATCGGCATCCGGGGTGATCTCGATCGTCATTGCCGCGTCCTCATGCCGGTTCCAGCCAGGGCGCGAAGATCTCCACCAGCAGATCGTCTCCGGCCTGCCCCTGCTGCCAGATCGGCGGCTGCGCGAAGCGGACGTGATAGAGCGCCAGGCGGGGGGCGGGGCGGGCGAAGGCCAGATCCTCGGGGTTGGGGAAATCGCCGAGATGGCGGACCAGTTCGCCGGTGCGGCCGCGCAGATAATGCGGGGTGCGGACATGCACGGGCCCGGCGGCTTCCGGCCAATCCGCCCGCACCCGGACGCGGCTGCCCGGCGGCAGGCCGGGCGGGATCATGTCCGGTCCAGCGCGGTGCGCAGGTCTTCCTGCGAAAACACGCCCTTGCGCAGCAGGGTGGTGACGATCGAGCGCAGCCAGCGCTGGTAATAGCTCAGACGATGGTATTCGGCTTCCGGGATCGCCTCGATCCCCCGGCGCAGTTCGTCCACGCTCATCACGCCCTTGATGCCGAGGATCTGGCGGATCGCATCCACCTCGCGGTCGAAATCGCTCAGCACATGTTCGGTGGTATCGACGGGTTGGCACATGAATGCCGAGACGCCGCCCAGATCGTGGTGAGCGCGATGCGGATGATCGACCATGGGGGCAAGCATAGGATGGGAGCGCGGCGGCTGTCACCGGGGACGCTGCCTCACGCCGTGGTCGGTCTCCTTGTGGCCGTCATGGGGCCGTCCGGCCGTGTTCCCTCCGCCGGCGCGCTCATGTCGCGTTAACCGGTTTCGACGATCTTTGGGACGCGGTGACCAAAACGGGTCCGATACTCCCCCGCCGGACGACGCGAAGCGGCTTCGCTGCGTCCTGGCGATCGTAGGGACGGATCAGGACATGCAGCGGGAAACCCAGCCCGGATCGGGCGATGGCAGAGTCGGCCGGCGCGGCCTGCTGGCAGGATCGGCGCGGCTCGCGGCCTCCCTGGCTGGCGCCCGTCTCACCGGATCGCCGATCGGGCTCACCGGTCTTGCGCTCTCGGGCCTGGCTGCCTCCGGGTGCGCGGCCCCCGGACTTGCCGCGCCCGGTCTCGCCGCCCCCGGCCTCGCCGCGCCCGAGTCCGCAACCGGCGATCCCGGCTCACGCGATCCGGCCGCCACCGAGGTCAGCTTCGCCGGGCAGGGTCAGGGTCTCGGTCCGATCGACCGCGCCGACTGGCAGGATTTCCGTGCCCGCTTCCTGGCCGCGGACGGGCGGGTGATCGATACCGGCAATGGCGGCGTGTCCCACAGCGAGGGGCAGGGCTACGGGCTGCTGTTCGCGCAGTATGCCGACGACCAGGCGAGTTTCGATCGCATCCTGGCCTGGACCCGGACCAATCTGGGCTGCCGCGGCGATGCGCTGCATGCCTGGCGCTATCAGCCCTTCGTCCCGCAGAAGGTGGCGGACCGCAACAACGCGACCGACGGTGACCTGCTGATCGCGCTGGCGCTGTCGCGGGCGGCCGCACGCTGGGGCCGGCCCGACCACGCCCGCGCCGCCGCGGCGATCGGGGCGGATGTGCTGCGGCTGCTGGTCTGCCAGGCTGGGGGCCGCTGGCTGCTGCTGCCTGGCGCGGCGGGCTTCCGGACCGGCGGTGGCGTCATCGTCAACCCGTCCTATTACGTGTTTCCGGCGCTGGCGGCGCTGGCTTCGCTGGTGCCGTCGCCGGTCTGGGACGGGTTGCAGCGCGACGGGCTCGGCCTGATCGGGCAGGGCCGCTTCGGCCGCTGGGCTCTGCCGCCGGACTGGCTCGCGGTGGGAAGCGACGGGTCGCTGGCCCCGGCCACCGGCTGGCCCGCCCGGTTCTCCTTCGACGCGATCCGGGTGCCGCTCAATCTGGCCTGGGCCGGGGCGGAAGGCGTGCCGGCGCAGACCGCCTTTGCCGCCTACTGGTCGGGCTTCGGCGGCGCGCTGCCCCCGGCCTGGGTCGATCTGCAGACCGGCGCGCTGGCGCCCTATCCCGCCCCGCTCGGCTTCCAGGCGGTCTCCCGCCTGATCTGGCCGGCAACGACCGCCGTGGCGACCGGCAGGGGCGGGTTCCCGCCGGTCGCGCTGGCCCGGGATTATTATTCGGCGGCGCTGATCCTGCTGTCGCGCGTCGCGAGCCGGGAAGGGATGGCTGTATAGCCGTACGAATTACAACCAACGCGCGATTTATCTGGTGTCAACCCCGCGCTGATCGTGTAACAACCCAGGATCCGCGCCGAAACGGAGACTTGCCATGGCCGCCGAACCGCCGAACACGGATGCCAATGCCGACGTGGCCCGAGCCCTGGCTGCCCTGGGTGCGCCGATGATCCGCTATCACCGTTTTCCCGCCATTCCGCTGGCGAGCGCCTCCGCCGCGTCCGCTGACCCGATGCCCCTGCTGACGGAGGCGCTGGGCAGCCCGGTCGCGCTGCGCCAGGCGGTCGATCCGCTCGCACCGCCCGCCGACATCGCCATCTCCGCCGAACAGGTCGCGGCCTGGGCCCTGGCGCAAGGCTCCGCGCCGATGGAATACCCTCCGTCGCCCCTGCCCGGCCTCGCGCCGCTCCAGCGCGACCCGCCGGCGCCGCAGCCGCCCTCGCCGTTCTGGTCGGGCCCGCCGCATGGCGGGGCGGTGGCGGTGATGGCCGGAACCCACCCGACCGCTGCCTCGCCCGTCCTGCCGGCCCAGCAGGCCGGCCCGGTGCGCCAGTCGGCCGGGCTGGCGCAGATGTTTCGTCTGCTGGCCGGCCGCCAGGCCGGGCCGGCGCCGGTGCTGCCGGAGGGGGAATTGCGCGCGCTATTCCGCCACTGGTAGCAATTTTTGTGACTCTCATCGGAATTGATGCGCAACCTAGGAAAGCCCTTTCCTTTAACTAGAAATTAGCATACACACACACGCTTGGATTGTCGTCTTGTCGCCAATGCGCGTCACGACCGATGGGTGTGTGCCATGCCTCTGATCTGCGTCGCCTCGCCAAAAGGCGGTGTCGGCAAGACCACCCTGGCGGCCAACATGGCCCATGCCCTGGTGCGCGAAGGGCGCCGCGTGGTGGCGATCGATCTCGATCCACAGAACGCGTTGCGGCTGCATTTCGGGGTGAAACTGTCGGAGACGGACGGTTTCACCTGCCGTCTGGCGCAGGCGCCGGACTGGCGCTGCGCGCTGCGCCCCACCCGGGCCGGCCCGCTGCTGCTCGCCCATGGCCGTGCCGATTGCCGCGCGGCGCTGCAACTCGCGGCCGTGCTCGATGCCACGCCAGGGCTGCTGGCCGATCCGCTCGCCGAGATGCTGGCCGATCCGGACCTGATCGTGGTGGCCGACACGAGCCCCGGCGCCTCGGCCGCGCTCGCGGCGCTGCTGCCGCTCGCCGATCTGCTGGTCAGCGTGCTGCTGGTCGATGCGACCTCGATCAGCCTGATCCCGGCGATCGAGGCCGGCGATGCCTATGGCATGGGAATGCAGGATGCGCCGGGCGGGGCGCGCGCGCTCTATCTGCTCAACCAGTTCGATCCACGCACCCGGCTCGGCCCCGGCCTGCACGATTCGGTGCGCCGGCGGCTCGGCGGCGGACTGCTCGGCGTCATCTATCGCGACGAGGCGGTGGCCGAGGCGGTCGCGGCGCAGCGCCTCATCGCCGAGCACGCCACCCACTCGCGCGCCGGGCGCGATATCGCACTCGTGGCACGCCGGATCGGGGCGCTGCTCGATCTCGCCCCCGCGCGGGTGGGGCGGCAGGCCCCCCCCGATCGTCCCCCGGCCGCGCCGCGCCGCGCCGAGGCGCTGCCCGCCTCGTTCGGCCTCGGCGCCGGTCTCGCTTGAACAACGCCGGCAGGGAGGGGCGCGCATGAACGGGCCGGGCATGGCGCGATCCTCGGCCCGCGACGATTTCCCGGCACCGCCCGGCCGGGCCAGGCGCGATCTCCCCGGCACGTCGCTGCTGATGGCCGCCGCCGTGCTGGCAGGGCTCGGCCTGCTGGGCGCGGTCGCGCTGGCGCCGCTGCCGCCCTGGCACCAGGCGGCGCTGGCTGGGATCACGATCGTGGTGTTCCTGCTGGTCAACCGTCGCCGCGGCCAGTTCGCGACGCTGTTCCTGGTGGTGCTCTCGGCCGCGGTCTCGTTGCGCTACATCGTCTGGCGGGTCACCGAGACGCTGGAGTTCAATTCGCTGCTGCAGGGCGCGCTCGGCACCGGCCTCGTGCTGGCCGAGGCCTATGCCGTGGTGGTGCTGGCGCTCGGCTATATCCAGACCGTGCGCCCGCTCGGCCGCCAGCCGCTGGCGCTGCCGGAGGATCCGGCCGACTGGCCGCGCGTCGATGTGTTCATCCCGACCTATAACGAAAGCCTGTCGGTGGTGCGGGCGAGCGTGCTCGCGGCCCTGGCGATGGACTGGCCGGCGGGGAAGCTCGCGGTCTATCTCCTCGATGACGGGCGGCGCGCGGCGTTCCGCGATTTCGCGCTGGAATGCGGTGCCGGCTACATCATCCGCCCCGACAACACCCATGCCAAGGCCGGCAATCTCAACCACGCGCTGGGACTGACCGATGCGCCCTATGTCGCGGTGTTCGACTGCGACCACATCCCGACGCGGGCGTTCCTGCAGCTCACGCTCGGCTGGCTGGTCGCCGATCCGCGGATCGCGGTGGTGCAGACCCCGCATCATTTCTATTCGCCCGATCCGTTCCAGCGCAACCTGGCCGCCGGCACCCGCGTGCCGGCCGAGGGCAACATGTTCTACGGTCTGGTGCAGGACGGTAACGATTTCTGGGACGCATCGTTCTTCTGCGGCTCCTGCGCGGTGCTGCGCCGGGCGGCACTGGCCGGCATCGGCGGCTTCGCCACCGGCACCGTGACCGAGGATGCCCACACCGCGCTGCGGCTGCACCGGGCCGGCTGGCAATCCGCCTATCTGCGGCTGCCGCTGGCCGGCGGGCTCGCGACCGAACGGCTGATCCTGCATATCGGCCAGCGCATCCGCTGGGCGCGCGGGATGCTGCAGCTGCTGCGGACCGACAATCCGCTGACCGGGCGCGGACTCAGCCTGGCACAGCGGATTTGCTACCTGAACGCAATGCTGCATTTCCTGTTCGCGTTTCCCCGGGTGGTCTTCCTGACCGCGCCGCTGGCCTATCTGCTGGGTGGGCAGACCATCGTTGCCGCATCGCCGGTCGCCATCGTCGCCTATGCGCTGCCGCATGTCTTCCACGCGGTGGCGACCAGCTCGCGCATCCATCGCCACTGGCGCCATTCGTTCTGGAGCGAGATCTACGAGACCGTGCTGGCGATGTTCCTGATCCGCGTCACCATCGTCACGCTGATCAGCCCCCGCCGCGGCCGCTTCAACGTGACCGACAAGGGCGGCAAGCTCGAGAACGGCTATTTCGACCTGCGCGCGGTCTACCCCAACCTGATCCTGGGGCTGGTGCTGTGCGCCGGGTTCGCGCGCGGGCTGAACGGCCTGTTGTTTCAGCAGAACGACTCGATCGCCTTCCAGGCACTGCTGCTGAACACGGTCTGGGCCGGCCTGTCGCTGATCGTGGTGCTGGCGGCGCTGGCGGTCGGGCGCGAGACCCGCCAGACCCGCAGCAATGCCCGGGTGCGCGCGCAGCTGCCGGTGACGATCTGGCTGCCCGACGGGCGGGTGATCGAGGGGCTGAGCCAGGATGTCTCCCAGGGCGGGGCGAGCCTGAGCGTTAGCCGGCCCGAGGCGGTGGCCGATGACGCGCTGCTGGAGATCGAATTCAGCGACGGGCCGGAGCCGGTGCTGCTGCGGGCGCAGGTGCTGCGCTGGGAGGAGGGGGTGCTGCAGATCAGCTGGCAGATCGGCGGCGTCGCGGATGAGGCGCGGATGGTGCAGGCGGTGTTCGGCCGCGCGGATGCCTGGACCGACTGGGACCGCTTTCCCGCCGATCGTCCGCTGACCAGCCTGTGGCAGGTGCTGGTGAGCATCCGCGGGCTGTTCCGCCGGCCGGGCCAGGATCTGCCCGAGGCGGAGGCGCTCGATCTGCAGCGCCCGGAGCTGGACCCCTCGGGGCAGCCCACGGCCGGCCCCGGCCGGATGGAGAGGGGCGGGGAGACGCGCGCCACCGGTACACTCGCCCGCCAGTCGCTGATGCTGCCGCCCCGCCCCGCCGCGGGCTGGCGCCGGGCGGCGGCGATCGCCTTGGTGCTCGGCGCCGCGACCGCGCTGCCGGCGCCTTCCCAGGGGGCGCCTTCCCAGGGGGTGCCTTCCCAGGGGGCAACTGCCCAGGGGGCAACTGCTCAGCGGGCAACTGCTCAGCGGGCGCCTGCCCAGGGGGCGACTGCCCAGGGGGCGACTTCCCAGGGGGCGACTGCCCAGGGCGCGCCTTCCCCAAACGCCCCCTCCCAAGGCGAGCCGGTCCTGGCTGCGCCGGTCCCGACCTCGCGGGTGCTCGCGCAGCTGACGCCGCCGGCCCGGACGCCACCCGGCCATGGTCAGGGTGGCCTGACCATCCGCCCGCTGCCCGGCCAGACGCCGGCGCCGCTGATGGCCGAGCCCGCTTCTGGCTCCCTCCCTTCTGGCTCCCTCCCTTCTGGCTCCCTCCCTTCTGGC
>DAICZL010000509.1 GCA_027311165.1 bacterium | reverse complement strand
GCGCCGCCTTCGTCGGTCGCGACCCCGGCGAGCCGCGCGGGATCGAGCAGCGCGGCATCGGCCGGGCGCAGCGACTCGGCGACCAGCACCGCGCCCTCCGGCAGCCCGGCGAAGCTGCGGAAGGGCTGGCGGGTGAGGTTGCGCACCAGGCGGCGGCCGATCTCGCGCACCTCCTCGGCGCGGCGGACCTGGCCGGCCTCGTCGTCATCGGCGATCGCCAGGATGGCGGCGGCGATCGCCTCGCATTCCTCCACCACGGCGCGCTCGGCCGAGAACAGCGTCTCGGCGATCCGCCGCCGCGCGCCGCGGATCAGCCGCGAGGGTCCCAGCATCATCAGATAGGCGTCGATCAGCGGGGCGATCTCGGCCTGGCTGTCCTCCGGCAGGGCGGCGAGCCGGGCGCGCAGCTTGGTGAGCTGCTTGCGCGAGATCGCGATGGCCTCGTCCAGCCTGGCGCCCTCGGCCTCGATGTCGGTCGCGTGGATCTTGCTGCGGGTGATCTCGGCCTCGGGCTCGGTGGTACCGAAGCCGGTGCCGATGGCGACCCCGGCCGAGACGGCGATGCCGGCGAATACCCGTTCGGTCCGGCCGGCACCGCCATCGCCGCGGGCGCCCCGGCCGGCACGTGGCCGGCGCGGCGGGCCGTCCGGCGGGTCAGTCCTGTTCATGGAAGCCTGCCTCGATCAGCTCGGCCAGCGCTTCCAGTGCCTCCTTGGCGTCCCAGCCCTCGGCCCGCAATTCCAGGCTGGCGCCCTGGCCGGCACCCAGCATCATCAGCCCCATGATCGAGCGGGCCGACACCGTCTGGCCGTCGCGCAGCACATCCACCGCGGCGCCGAACCGTTCGGCCAGGCTGACGAAGCGGGCGGCGGCGCGGGCGTGCAGGCCGCGCCGGTTGGTCACCACCACCTGGCGGATCAGCACCGGGGCCTCGCCGCCGGAGGACTCCGCGCCCGATGGCGCACCGCCCGGCGGGACAGCCAGGACCGGCTCCTCCCGGGGCGGATCGGGTGGCGAGGTCTCCTCTGCCGGCCCCCCGCCCGACCGGCGCTCCCCCGCTGGCATGTCGCCCGCTGGTATATCCCCCGCTGGTATATCCCCCGCTGGCATGTCGCCAATGGGCCGGTCGCCCGCGGGTTCGGCCGCCGCCGGTGGCGCCATCAGCAGGCGCCGTTCGGCTTGCCGTTGGTGCCGTGCAGCACGTGGGAGGCGGCGCCGATATATTTCCGCCCTGCCTCCTCGGCGCAGTTCACCGCCGCGGCCAGCGGCTGGTTGGATCGCACCTTGGCGAGCTTCACCAGCATCGGCAGGTTCACCCCGGCGATCACTTCGACGCCCTGGCGGTCCATCATCGAGATCGCGAGGTTGGAGGGCGTGCCGCCGAACATGTCGGTCAGCAGCACCACGCCGTCGCCGGTATCGACCTGGCCGATGCAGTCATGGATTTCGGCGCGGCGGCCTTCCATGTCGTCGTCGGCACCGATGCAGACGGTGGCGACATTGCGTTGCGGGCCGACCACATGTTCCATGGCGAGGCGCAATTCATCGGCCAGATGGCCGTGGGTCACCAGAACCAGGCCGATCATCGCATCAGCCTCCGCCGTGCCTGGCGTCGGGTCATCGGCTGCACTCAGGCCTCCCGCGCAGCGGCGAGAAGGTTTGCCCCGGCGGTCGGTCCGGCGGCGGGGTCGCCCTGCGTTGCCGGCCCCGAGCCGCCGGTCGGCTGACCTTCGCCCGGTGCGGTCGCGTGCGGTGGTGGCGGACGCGTCCGGATCGTTTCGGCCGCGTGCGCCAGTTCTCGGTGGGTGACATGCAGGTGCCATCCGGAAGGGGCGAGGTGGGAGGCCAGTTTTTCGACCAGCCAGACCGAGCGATGTCGCCCGCCGGTGCAGCCGATCGCGACCGTTGCGTATTTCTTGCCCTCCTGGACGAAGCGAGGCAAGAGCAGCCCGAGCAGATCGCAAATTTTATCGAAATACTGTGTGAAATCCGTGTCCTGCTCGATGTAGGCCGCAACCTCCGGATCAAGTCCGGTGCCCAGGCGCAACTTTTGATCGTAATGCGGATTGCGCAGAAACCTGGCGTCGAAGACCAGATCCGCTTCCCGCGGCAGCCCGGCCGGATAGGCGAACGAGACCAGCCCCACTTCCAGCCCGGCCTTGCCGGTGGAGATGCCCTCGGTGGCGAAATGCCGCTCCACCAGCCGGCGCAGCGCCGGCAGCGGCAGCTCGGTCGTGTCCACCGCCAGATCGGCGCCCTGGCGCAGCTTCGCGGTCAGGCGCTGCTCGGCGGCGATCCCTTCGGCCACCCGCCCGCCGGCGGCCAGCGGGTGGCGGCGGCGGGATTCCGTGTAGCGGGCGAGCAGCGCCTGCTCGTCCGCATAAGCATACACGAGCTCGGCCCGCAGCGTCGGATCGGCGCGCAGCCGCTCGCAGGTGGCCAGCACCGAGGCGGCGTCGAAGCCGCGGGTGCGGGCATCGACCCCGATCGCCAGATTGCGGTCGGTGCGGGTCGCCAGGTCCTCGATCAGCGGCAGCGGCGGATTGTCCACCGCCTCGTAGCCGAGATCCTCGAGCCCGCGCAGGATCGAGGATTTGCCGGCGCCCGACAGGCCGCTCACCAGCACGACGCGCCGCCGTGACACCGGCTCGGTCATTGCGGCCGCGCCTCCAGCGCACCGGCGATCTGGCCGACCCGGCCCAGCACGCAGTCGAGCGCGAGAGCGACCCGCGCCGCTGCCGAGGCGGCGGCGGGATCGAGGCCGATCAGCGGCAGATCGAGCGCCGGATGGCGTGCCGGTACCGGCAGGCGGGGGGGGAGGGCGGCCAGATCGACGGCCAGATGCAGACGCGCCTCCGCCAGGAAGGGCAGGCGCATCAGCCCCAGGCCCCGCACCTCCAGAAGTCCCGCCAGAGCCATCGGCGCGCGCGCCATCCCTGCCTCTATCTCTACCCTGTCATCCGCCACGAGCACGAAACCGCGATCCAGAAGCCGCAGCGTCAGGTCGGACTTGCCCGAACCCGGCGGGCCCAGCAGCAGCACACCCGCCCCGTCCCGGGCCGCGCAGCTACCATGGATCTGCATGATTGGGTAATCTGGTACCACGACGAACTTAAGGAAAGCAGGTTATTAAAGAATTGATCACGCCCTGGCCGCCGGGCAGGCATGACCCGGGCGATGCGGTGCGATCACGGCGACTGATGGCATGAGGCTGGCCGGCAGCGCTCCGCCAGGCGGAAGCCTGCCGCCGGTCTTTCCCTCCGGGGAAATCCGCCAGTTGACCGGGCTGCGCGGCCTCGCGGCCCTGCTGGTCGCCTTCAACCATCTGGTCGCGGATCATCACCGCAACAGCGTCCTGCATCTGTTCGCCGTGCACAACGCCGCCGTGGATCTGTTCTTCTGCCTGAGCGGCCTGACGCTGTGCCTCGCCCATCGCGCCGGTGGACCGGCCGGGCTCGATCTGCGCGGCTATGGCGTGGCGCGTTTCGCACGGATCTATCCGCTGTATCTGGTGACCCTGCTGCTGATGACCGGATTCCATCTGCTTCGGCGCGGCCATCCGATGCCTGGCTACGCGGCGGGGTCGATCGGGGCCGATTTCCTGCGCCAGCTGGTCATGGTGAATGCCTGGCCGCTGATCGGCTCTGGGGTGCACTGGAACACCCCGGCCTGGGCGCTCTCGGTCGAGGCGTTCTGCTACGGGTGCGTCTTTCCGCCGCTGTTCGCCGCCGCCCCGTGGCTGGGGCG
>DAICZL010000505.1 GCA_027311165.1 bacterium | reverse complement strand
CCACGCGCGGGCCTGAAGCACAACCAAGGAAATTCCGCTCCCGGGCGGGCAATGGGCCAGGTCGGGGGCGGGAGACAGGGAGAAATAAACGTGAACTCGAAAATGGCGGGATATCTCGGGGCGGTCAGCCTCGGGTTGATGGCGGGGAGCAGCCCGAGCCTGGCCTATGATCCGGTGACCGATGCGCGGCTGGCCAATCCGGAGCCGCAGAACTGGCTGATGACCCGCGGCAATTACGACGGCTGGAGCTACAGCCCGCTCGAGCGGATCAATACCAGCAACGTCAAGGGCCTGACCCCGGTCTGGGCGTTCTCGACAGGGGTGAATTCCGGCCACGAATCGCCGCCGATCGTCAATAACGGCATGATGTTCGTCAGCACGCCGTCCAACCAGGTGATCGCGCTCGACGCCGCGACCGGCAACGAGCTGTGGCGCTACAAGCGCGAGATCCCGGAAGGCTTCTCGCCGCTGCACAACACCAATCGCGGCGTCGCGCTGTATGGCGACAAGGTGTATTTCGCGGCGCTCGATGCCGTGCTGGTCGCACTCGATGCGAAGACCGGCAAGGTCTCCTGGGAAGCCAAGGTCGAAGACTGGAAGACCGGCTATTACATGACGCTGGCGCCCCTGGTCGTGAAGGGCAAGGTGCTGGTCGGTGTGTCGGGCGGCGAGTTCGGCGTGCGCGGCTTCGTGCAGGCCTTCGATGCCGAAAGCGGCAAGCCCGACTGGAAGACCTTCACCGTGCCCGAGCCCGGCCAGCCCGGCTCCGACACCTGGAAGAAGGCCGATACCTGGAAGCGCGGCGGCGGCGCGACCTGGATGACCGGCAACTACGACAGCCAGGCCAACGTGGTCTATTGGGGCGTGGGCAACGCCTCGCCGTGGTTCGGCGACCAGCGCCCGGGCGACAACCTCTACACCTCCTCCACCATCGCCCTCGATCCCTCCTCCGGCGCGATCAAGGGCCACTACCAGTATGCCTGGAACGAATCCTGGGACTGGGACGAGATGAACGCGCCGATGCTGCTGAACTTCCAGCACGACGGCAAGGAAATCAAAGGCCTGATGCACCCGGCCCGTAACGGCTACCTGTACTGGCTGGAGCGGAAGCCGGACGCGATCGACTTCGTCAGCGCCGAACCCTACGTCAAGCAGAACGTGTTCAAGACCCTGGACGGCGAGACCGGCCGGCCGGATGTCGACGAAGCGCACAAGCCCGGCACCGGCAAGGAAGCGCAGTTCTGCCCGTCGCTGTGGGGCGGCAAGGACTGGCCGTTCGAGGCGTTCAACCCGAAGACCAACCTGGTCTACATCCCGTCCAACGACAACCATTGCGGCCATCTGATGGGCAAGGTCGAGCCCTTCGTGGCCGGCAAGTGGTGGACCGGGGTGTCGATCCCGGACATCGGCTTCACGGTGGACAAGAACGCCACCTCCTTCGGCCAGATCCAGGCCTGGGACGTGAACTCCGGCAAGCGCGTGTGGCGCCAGCAGTTCTCGGCCTCGATGATGTGGGGCTCGCTGCTCACCACCGGCGGCAATCTGGTGTTCGGCGGCGGCACCAACGACCGCAACTTCCGTGCCTATGACGCCCGCACCGGCGAGGAGCTGTGGTCGTTCAAGACCAACTCCGGCATCATCGCCCCGCCCTCGACCTTCGAGGTCGACGGCGTGCAATACGTCGCGGTGCAGTCCGGCTACGGCGTCGATCCGCAGTTCCAGCAGGGCCTGCTGAGCAACCTGCTCGGCTGGCAGAAATCCGTGCCGGAAGGCGGCGTGATCTGGGTGTTCGCCGTCAACAAGTAAGCGACGGCTCGGCTCACCCGGCGTGAGAAGGGACCAGCCGCCTGTCCGGGCGGCTGGTCCTGAGCGCATCGGGCGATATCGGACCGGCTTTTGGGCTGGGCGCCCCGCCTCACCTGGAAACGACCCGATCGGAGCGCCGATCTCGGCCTTCCGGCCCGGCGGTCAGCGTGAGGGAGCCCGGCGATCAGGGGACCTGCCAAACACGGGCCTGGCGACAACAGGCCTGCCGACAACAGGGTTGAACCGTCATGACACGCACCACTGCCCCTTATCCCACCGCACCGCGCCGCACCCTCCGGCCCGGCCTCGCCGCCGCGGCGCTGATGGCGATCGGCGCCGCACCGATCGCCGCCGCAACCGCCGCCGCCGAGCCCTATGCGCTCGAGGTTACGGATGTTTCCGCCAAGGTCGGCGAGCACGCCACCATGATGGCGACGCTGCATCTGCAGGACGGCGTGCGCATCCTGGAGGCCTATAACAACCGGATGATCCAGATGTCGGCCGACGACAACGGCGTCGTGTTCGGCCGCAAGATGGTGCCGGCCGCGATCAAGGACGGCACGCTGGTGGTCGCGGTCGACGTGCAGCCGACCAAGCCGGGACGCCATCCCATCAACGCGGTGTTCCGCTTCGGCTATATCACCGACGGCGATACGATGATGATGGTTTCGGTGCCGGTGATCGCCACCGTGACGGGAACCGAATAGAGCCCGACAGGCGCGAGGCCGCGGGGCAGGTCGGAAGCCCCATCAAAAAAACCCGCCGGGCTCCCCGATGCAGCCTCGCCAGGGGGGCCTCACTGGGGGGCC
>DAICZL010000503.1 GCA_027311165.1 bacterium | reverse complement strand
CCATGGCCGCGCTCCGCCATCTGATCTGAGGGCCGAATGACAGGCTAGGCGGCGAACATTACCGAGGTATTAACCGCCAGCCCGGCCTCGCCAGCGGTGCGGTGGCGTTCATTCGTCGATGAGGAAATCCTGGCGCTGGTCTCGGGCAATGCCTAAGCGTCTGGCATAGCGCAGGCCGGCCGTGGCCGGCGCCCAGAATTTCGCCAGACGTGCCGCCCGCGTGTTCAGTGGGCCCGCCGCTTCCGCCGGGTCCTGTGCCCGCAGCGCCGCCATCCTGCGGGCGAGATCGGACACGTCCGGCTCGGCCCACCAGGAGCCGGCGCCGAACGGATAGGCGCCTTCGGCCAGACGCCGCTTCCGCCACGCCACCGCGGCGTGCGGGGGCAGGAAATCCATGCAGCCGGAGAACCCGGTGGCCAGCACCTCCAGCCCGAGCAACATTGCTTCGGCGATGTTGCGCCCGAACCCCTCGGCGCGGTGCGGCGAGACCAGGCAGTCGCACTGCGCCAGGATCGCCAGGGCATGGGCGCGTTCCAGCCGGCCGGGAATCACCCGCACGCGGGCATCGCCGCCGATCGCCCGTTCGACCTCGGCCCAGCCCGCGTGCCCTTCGGGCGTGCCGTTGACCCGCAGGATCAACCCGACGGAGTGGTCGGACCTGGCGAATGCGCGACGGAACGCGGCCACCGCCGCGGCGGGATTCTTGCGGGTGAGGAAGGAGCCCGGATCGAACGGGTAGATGAACAGGAACGGTCCCTCGGGCAGGCCCAGCGCCGCCCGGCCCGATTGGCGGGAGGCGGCAGCGTCACGCCGGGCGACGCTGCGGCCATGGGCGGCGGGCCCGGCTGCCCCGCGCCCGACTGCCCCGCGCCCGGCGGCAGCGCGAACCGGCGCGGCCGGGGCCGCTCGCGGCCGGCCAGGCAGCGTCACCGCCGGCGGCAGTAATGCGACGCGCCGGGCTCCGCCGGCGCGGTAGGCGGCGGCGGCGAAGCGGCTGGCCGCCCAGATCTCATCCACCAGAGCGAAGGCCTCGGCCCAGCAGGGCGGAAAATCCGGCAGTTCCCACGGCCACAGGCCGATATTGCGCCGCCCCGCGAACAGCGCCGGACCCTGTTCCAGAAACAGCCGCGCCGTGTCGTAGACCATCAGGCAGAACACCGTGGTCCGATGACGCAGCCGGTTCGCAAGCCCCCGATCCCGGGGCGATCCGTCGCCGGACCCGGCTTCCGGTCCGGCCCCGGGGGCGATGCCCAGCACCTTATGGGGAATGCCGGCGGCCTTGAGCGCCGCGGCCAGCATCCGCGCATCCTCGCCGATGCCGCTGCCCTCGGTCGCGTAGCCGATGATGTTCACTCCCTCCGTTGGCTCCGGCCGGGACGGAGTCTGCGGCCGCCGCCAATCCGGCAGACCCCAATCCGGCAGACCACAATCCGGCGGGTCCCGATCCGGCGGGTCCCGATCCGGCGACGGTGGCGCGGACCGCCTGCCCCGCCCGACACGGTGCGGCCGGCCGGTGGGGGGGGCT
>DAICZL010000500.1 GCA_027311165.1 bacterium | reverse complement strand
ACGCTGAAGCCCATGGCGCCGAAGATCGCCGCCATCTCCTCGATGGTGCGGCTGATCGGATGGATCAGCCCCGGAGGCGCCGGCGGCGGCGGCAGGGTCGCATCGGCGCCCTCGCGGGCCAGGCGCGCCTCCAGCCCGGCGGCTTCCAGCTCCCTCCGGCGGGCCTCGAACGCGGCGGCGAGTTCGTCCCTGCGGCGGTTGAGGGCGGCGCCGCGCTCACGCCGCTGCTCTGGCGGGGTCTTGCCGAGCTCTTTCAGCAGTGCGGTCAGCCGCCCGTTCTTGCCCAGAACGGCCACCCGGTTCGCGTCCCATGCAGGCAGATCCGGGGCGGCGCCGTTGGCCGCCAGCGCTTCTGACTTCAGGGTCTCGATTTCGTCGGCCATGGTCTTCCTGCAAACGACAGGGCCACCCTTGCTTGGAAAAGGGTGGCCCTGGGACGTCACTCTGAAGGCCAGGGCTTTGCCCTGGACCCGGCAATCCCTGGGGGTACTCCCCCACGAAGGTGGGTCCACGGACCTCAGGTCCCTGGCGGGTTTCCAAAGGGCAGCGCCCTTTGGCCTTGCCTCAGGCCAGCGCCGCCTGAACCTTGCGCACCACCTCGGCGAAGGCCGGCGCATCGTCGAAGGCGATCGCGGCCAGGACCTTGCGGTCCATCTCGATGCCGGCCTTGTGCAGCCCGTCGATGAAGCGCGAATAGGTCATTCCGTGCTCGCGCACGGCGGCGTTGATGCGCTGGATCCACAGGCCGCGGAACTCGCGCTTCTTCACCCGCCGGTCGCGATAGGCATATTGCAGCGACTTCTCGAGCCGCTCGAGCGCGATGCGGTAATTCGTCGACGACCGCCCGACGAAGCCCTTGGATTGCTTCAGGACCTTCTTGTGGCGGGCGTGGGTGGTGACGCCCCGCTTGACGCGTGCCATGTCTGTGCCCCTTTCTTACTGCAGGCCGTAGGGCGCCCACTGCTTGACGGTGATCCCGTCAGCATGGGTCAGCACCTGGCTGCCGCGGTTGCTGCGCTTGGCCTTCTGGCTGCGCGCCGACAGGCAGTGGCGCTTCTTGCCGGGGCCGGCGAGCACCTTGCCGGTGGCGGTGATCTTGAAGCGCTTCTTCACAGAAGACTTCGTCTTCATCTTGGGCATTTGCTTCTCCTTCTGGTGGTCCCTGCCGGCTGGTGGTCCCTGCCGGACGCAGGCGTCGCGGCCGGGCATGCCCATCCAGGCCCGGTCTCGCAGACAAGGGCGGCGGTATAGCGTGGGGCGGGGCGGCAGGCAAGAACCGGGGCCGGCCCGATCCGCGGAGGATGATGCCCACCATCCGGCGCGGGCACCCTTGGGCGCGGGCGCCGGTTCAGTGCCGGTTCGGTGCGCCCTTCGGCGCGGGGATGTTTTGGCGCGGGGGCTGGTTCATGGCCCGGCGCGCTCCTGCTCCGCCGGGCTGCGCAGCGTCAGGGCCAGCGCGTGCAGCCCGCCGGCGAACTCTGCTTCCAGCACGGCGTGCACGGCGCGGGCGCGGGCCACCCGGCTCTGGCCCTCGAACGCGCTGGCAACCATCAGCACCGAATAATGCGTCTGCCCGCCTGGCGCCGCCACGGCATGGCCGGCATGGCGGGCGCTGTCGTCGCGCACCGCGAGCAGCGCGGGGGCG
>DAICZL010000496.1 GCA_027311165.1 bacterium | reverse complement strand
CGCCCCCGGGGGGGGCGGGGGCAGCCCCCGCGGCCGGCCCGTCGGGCGGGTTGCCGACAGGCGCGCCGAGCGGTCCGGCCCCTGCCTTCCGCCAGGCATCGAGCGACCAGATCACCGATGGGAAGGCGATCTCCCCCCAGGGGATCGCGTCCCAGTCGAACAGCGCCACTTCCGCCGATTCCGGTCCGGCGGCGAAGGATGGGCCGGTTTCGCCGGCGAAGCGGGCCCGGAAGATCACCTGCACCTGGCCGATCTGGGGGAGGCTGAACACGGCCAGGATGCCCTCGATCGCGATCTCTGCCCGTGCTTCCTCCCAGGCTTCGCGCCGGGCGCCCTGTTCGATCGTCTCGGCGAGTTCCAGATAGCCGGCCGGCAGCGTCCAGAAGCCGGATCGTGGCGCGATCGCGCGGCGGCACAGCAGCACCCGGCCGGCCGAGGAGACGACCGAACCGACGATGACTTTCGGGTTCTCATAGGCGACGTGGCCGCATTCCGCGCAGATCAGCCGTTCGCGGTCATCGCCGTCCGGAATCCGTCGGATGAATACGCCCATGGCGAGAGGGTGGCGCGTGTCCCCGTCGAAATCCACTGCCAAACGAAGCCGGCCAATGGCCCAGGGCGGGAGTGCGCCGCAACGGGCGTCTTCCAGCGTCCATCCTCCAGCGCGCGGGGTCTGGCAGCGCGCGGGGTCTGGCAGCGCGCGGAGTCGGGCAGCGCGCGGGATCTGGCGGGGGTCTTCGGGCGGGCGTCGCCCCCGGACTGGCGGTGCCTGCCGGGGTCAGACCGACATGTCGAGCAGCGAGCCGCGCGGCAGGATCTGGCCGGGCGGGGCCGAGGCGCCGCCGCGACCGGTGGGCGCGGCCTGCGCCGGATTCTGGCTCCCCTGGCTCGGCGCCGCCGACCGTGCCGGTTGCGCCGCCGCCAGCCGGTCGAGTCGGGACTGCGTGACCGAGGCGGAGAAGGCCGAGAGCGAGCTGGTCGACAACATGGCGAGGATCATGGTGCGCATGAGTTGAGAATTGGTTAATTCTGTGGCCAGGACAAATCACCTGCTCGCGAGAGCACGGCATTTTTCAATTTTTTAGACGATCGAGATTCGCGCGGCACCGCAGTGCAGTGCCGCCAGGCCGGGCCCAGGCGGTGGACCGGCCGCCGCGTTTGGCACACCGGCGTGATGCGCCGGCCCGCCCCGCCAGACGGCCGGCGGATCAACTGCTCCCCTGGCGCTCCCCTGGCGTTACCCCCTGGCGCTCACCCGCGCTGCCGCCCCGCTGCGGGGCAGCGCCGGCCACTATCCCGCCAGGGCGGCCACGCCCGGAAGGGTCTTGCCTTCCAGCCATTCCAGGAAGGCACCGCCCGCGGTCGAGACATAGCTCAGCCGCTCGGCCACCCCGGCCTGGCGCAAGGCGGCGACGGTATCGCCGCCGCCGGCGACGCTGCGCAGTGCGCCGGCCGATGTCGCCGCCGCGACCGCCCGGGCCAGCGCCACGGTGGCGTGGTCGAAAGGCGGCGTCTCGAACGCCCCGAGCGGCCCGTTCCAGACCAGCGTGCGCAGCCCCGCCAGGCTCGCCACCAGGGCCGCGACGCTGGCCGGCCCGACATCCAGGATCATCGCGTCCGCCGGCACGGCCCCGATCGCCACGGTCTCGATCGGCGGGTTGGCGCGGAATTCCCGAGCCACCACGGCATCGACCGGCAGCACGATCGTGCAGCCCGCCGCCGCGGCCTGCACCAGGATCTCGCGCGCGGTCGGGTGCATCTCGGCCTCCTGCAGCGACCGGCCGACGGCGATGCCCTGCGCCGCCAGGAAGGTGTTGGCCATCGCCCCGCCGATCACCAGCCGATCGACCCGCCCCACCAGGTTGCCGAGCAGCTCTAGCTTGGTGGACACTTTCGCCCCGCCGACGATCGCCGCCACCGGGCGCTCGGGATGCGCGAGCGCCGCGCCGAGCGCGCGCAGCTCCGCCTCCATCAGCCGCCCGGCATAGGCGGGCAGCAGATGCGCCACGCCCTCGGTGCTGGCATGGGCGCGGTGGGCGGCGGAGAACGCGTCGTTGACATAGAGATCCGCGAGCGCGGCGAGCGAAGCGGCGAAGCCTGGGTCGTTCGCCTCCTCCCCGGCGTGGAAGCGGGTGTTCTCCAGCACCAGCACCTCGCCGTCCCGCAATTCGGCCACCGCAAGTTCGGCGGGCGGGCCGATGCAGTCGGTGGCGAAAGCCACACTCCGGCCCAGCACCTCGCCGAGCGCCACGGCCATCGGCGCGAGCGACATCGCGGGCACAATCCTGCCCTTCGGCCGGTCGAAATGGCTGCACAGGATCACCCGCGCGCCCTTGGCGGACAATTCGCGGATGGTGGGGGAAAGCCGCTCGATGCGCGTGAGGTCGGTGATCTTCCCCTCGCGCACCGGCACGTTCAGATCGGCGCGCAGCAGCACCCGCCTGCCCGCGACCGCCACGCCATCGAGCGTGCGGAAGCTCATCGCCTCACAGGCTCCCGAGCAGCGCCGCGGTGTCGGCCATGCGGTTGGAGAAGCCCCATTCATTGTCGTACCAGCCCATCACCCGCGCCAGCGCGCCGTCCACCACCGCGGTCTGCGTCGCATCGAAGCTGCAGGAGGCCGCGACATGGTTGAAATCGATGCTGACCAGCTTTTCGGTGTTGTAGTCCAGCACGCCCTTCAGCTCGCCCGCGGCGGCGGCTTCCATCGCCGCGTTGATCGCCTCGGCGGTGGCCGGCTTCTCGAGGTTCACGTCGAGCGAGACCATCGAGACATTGGGGATCGGCACCCGGATCGCGGTGCCATCCAGCTTTCCCTTCAGCGCCGGCAGCACGAGGCCCACCGCCTTGGCCGCGCCGGTGGAGGTGGGTATCGCCGAGACCGCGGCCGCGCGTGCCCGATGCAGGTCCTTGTGCAGCGTATCGACGGTGCGCTGGTCGCCGGTATAGGCGTGGATCGTCACCATGTAGCCGCGCAGGATGCCGAAAGTCTCGTGCAGCACCTTGGCCATCGGCGCCAGGCAGTTGGTGGTGCAGGACGCGTTCGACACCACCGTCATTTCCGGGGTCAGCGTCTTGTGGTTCACGCCGTACACGATCGTGGCGTCCACCCCGTCGGCGGGGGCGGAGACCAGCACCTTGCGCGCCCCGGCGGTGATCAGCTGCGAAGCGGTCTCCCGCTTGGTGAACAGCCCGGTGCATTCCATCGCCACGTCCACCCCCGACAGCGGCACCCTGGTCGGGTCGCGCTCGGCGGAGACCTTGATCGGTCCCAGCACGCGGCCCTGGTGGCGGATGGTGATGGCATCGCCCGCCACCTCCACCTCGCCGGGAAAGCGGCCATGGACGCTGTCATAGCGGAACAGATGCGCGTTGGCTTCCACACTGCCGAGGTCGTTGATCGCCACCGGCACCAGATCCGCGCGCCCGCTTTCCACGATGGCACGCAGCACCAGGCGCCCGATGCGTCCGAAGCCGTTGATGGCGACCGTCACGGCCATGGTATCGTTTCCTTTTCTGCAACCTGATCATCTGCCAGACCATCCGCCGCGCCGGCCGCGAGCTGTTGCCTCGCGGCCGCCACGATGCTCGCCGCGGTGATGCTGCCGGCAGTGCCGGGCTCCGGCGGGGCGGCGGGGCCGATGAAGCAGCCCTGCGGCCCCAGCCAGCGGTCCCAGCCGAAGCCGCTCGCCGCCTCGATGCCAATGCGCGGTGCGGCGCCCAGCACCGCTGCGCGATAGTCCTCGTCCTGCCCGGCGAACAATTCCCAGCATGGCAGGGAGATCACCGCCGCGGCGATGCCATCGGCTGCCAGCATCGCCCGCGCCGCCAGCGCGACCGCCACTTCCGCTCCGGTGGCGATCAGGCTAACCGCGCGCGGCCCTGGGGCCTCGGCCAGCACATAGCCGCCGCGGGCGCAGCGGTTGCCGGCGAGATCGGACCGCAGCCTGGCCGGCGCCTGCCCAGGCAGCACGATCAGCCCGGGCCCGTCGTTGCGCCGCAGCGCCAGTTCCCAGCATTCGGCGGCCTCGGCGGCATCGGCCGGGCGGAACAGATACAGATCCGGCAGGGCGCGCAGCGCTGCCAGATGCTCGGCCGGCGCTTCGGCGCTGTCGGCGTCCTCGGTCAGCACCAGCACCACCCGCAGGCGCAGCTTCCCGGCCAGCCGCAGCGCCGGTCGCAGCGCCGGCGACAGTTCCAGCCTACAGGCGCCCTGCGGCACCAGCCCGCCATGCAGCGCGAGGCCGACCAGCAGGGCGGCCATGCCATGCGCGCGGGGGCCGAAGGCCAGATTGCGGCCGATCAGGCCGGAGGCGGCGGGCAGGGCCGCGCTTTCGGTGGCCGCCGATCCGCCGACCAGTTCCGGCATCGTCGCCGCCAGGGGTTCGCTCAGCGCCTCCGGCAGGACGGCCTGAACCGGCCCCGGTGACGGCGCTTCGACCAGCCGTGCCTTCAGCGCGGCGCAGCCTTCGCGGAAGCCTTCCGGCAGGCGGCCGGCGATCACCCTCTCGAACTCTCCGCGCAGCGGATGGCGCGCCAGGCGCTTGAGCCAGGCCCGCCTGGCACCGGCGCTGCGGGCGCCGGCGGCGAGCCAGTCGTCCAACGCCGCGTCCGACAGCGCGCCACCTGGTCCCGGCGCGCCGGACGCGGTGTCGGCCCCCTCCGGCGCGGCGCCCCGGCAGAGGATCAGCGTCGGCTTGCGCGCCCGCTGGGCGGCGGCGAACGCAGCGGCCAGAGCCTCCGGATCACGCGTGTCCACCGGCTGCAC
>DAICZL010000494.1 GCA_027311165.1 bacterium | reverse complement strand
ACATTTCGCGGAGTCTTTCGCTGTTTCGTTGGGACATCGCGAAATTCTTTCGCCGCCTCGGCAGTCCATCGCTGCGCGCAGCGGCAGAGTGGCCCGGACAGGATTAAGAGAACACCAAGAACCCCGGGGGGAATGAGCGCGAAGCCGGCGCGGGGGGATCAGCGCGCAGCCGATCCGCCGGTGAGTTCCGCCCCCGCGTCCCGCGCCAGCCCCGCCGAGGCCGGCGCCGCCAGCGCCGAGATGAACCCGATCGTCAGGAAGGCCATGCCGTAATCGCCGATCCCCGGCTGGGCCCGGCCCGACAGTAATGCGCTGATCTCCAGCGCCGCTGCGCCGGCGGTGATCCCGAGCGTGAGGGAAAGCTGCTGGATCGTGCTGTACAGGCTGGTCGCGGCACTCATCTGCCGCCGGTCCAGATCGGCATAGGCGATCGTGTTGTAGGCGGTGAACTGCAGCGAGCGGACGAAGCCGCCCACCAGCAGCACGGCATAGATGGCGAGCGATGGCCAGCTCGGGCGGAACAGCCCGCAGGCGCCGATCAGCACCGCCGAGAGCAGCGCGTTCCACAACAGCGTCCGCCGGAAGCCCAGCCGGCGCAGCAGCGGGCTCGCCACCGGCTTCATCACCAGCGCCCCCGCCGAGCTCATGAACGTCACCATCCCGCTCTCGACCGGCGATTCGCCGAAGCCCAGCTGCAGCATCAGCGGCAGCAGGAACGGCAGCGCGCCGACGCCGAGGCGGAACAGCGTGCCCGAGACCACCGAGACCGCGAAGGTCGGGACGCGCATCAGCGAGAAGTCGAGCAGCGGATAGGCGGCGCGGCGGGCATGCATCCGGTACAGCAGGGCGGAGAGCAGGCCGGTCCCGACCAGCGCCAGAGACACCGGCAGTGGGGCCAGGCCGTGCCCGGCCGTCTCCAGCCCGAACATCAGCCCGGCGACGGTGATCGCCGAGAGCACGAGGCCCAGCCCGTCGAAGCGGCCGGGGGGAGGTTCCTTGACGTCCTGGACGAACCGCGTGACCAGCACGATGCCGGCGATGCCGATCGGCACGTTGATGTCGAAGATCCAGCGCCAGGACGTATAGGTGACGATCAGGCCGCCGAGCGGCGGGCCGATCACCGGGCCCACCAGGGACGGGATGGTGAGCCAGGCCATGGCGCTGACCAGCTCGGATTTCGGCACGGTGCGCAGCAGCACCAGCCGGCCGACCGGGATCATCATCGCCCCCCCGATTCCCTGCAGGATCCGGGCGGCCACCAGGAAGGCCAGGGTGTCGGCGCGGCCACACAGGATGGAGCCGATGGTGAATACGGCGATTGCGGCGCGGAAGACGTTGCGCGCCCCGAAGCGGTCGGCCATCCAGCCGCTGGCCGGGATGAAAATCGCCAGGCTGAGCATGTAGGAGGTGAGCGCGATGCTCATCCGCACCGGCTCGACGCCGAAGGCGTGGGCCATGGTGGGCAGGGCGGTCGCGATCACCGTGCCATCCAGATTCTGCATGAACAGCGCGCAAGCGACGATCAGGGCGGTGACACGCGGCGTCGGGGCGCGGTCGGACATGGGGGCGCGGCGCTGCTCAGGGCAGCAGCACCGTGCTGCCGGTGGTCTGGCGTGCTTCCATCGCACGCTGCGCGGCGGCGGTCTCGGCCAGGGGGTAGCTCTGGTTCACCCGGATGCTGACGGCGCCTGACTGCACCACCGCGAACAATTCCTCGGCGGTCTGCAGCAGATCGGTCCGTTTGGCGGTGTAGGTGGCGAGCGAGGGGCGGGTGAGGAACAGGCTGCCCTTGGCGGCCAGCAGGCTGATATCGATGGGCGGCACCGGCCCCGAGGCGTTGCCGTAGCTGACCATCAGGCCGAGCGGGGCCAGGCAGTCGAGGCTCGCGGTGAAGCTGTCCTTGCCGACGCTGTCATACACCACCGGCACCATGGCGCCCCCGGTCAGGCGCTTGACTTCGGCCGGCAGGTTGGCGAGCCCGATCAGGGTGTGGGTGGCGCCATGGGCACGGGCCAGTTCCGCCTTCGCCTCGGTCGAGACCACGCCGATGACGGTTGCGCCCAGATGCTTCGCCCATTGGCACAGGATCAGACCGATGCCGCCGGCGGCGGCGTGCACCAGAATGGTCTCGCCCGGCTGCACGCGGTGGGTGCGGCGCAGCAGATACTGCACGGTCATGCCCTGCAGCATCATCGCCGCGGCGGTGGTGAAGTCGATGGCGTCGGGCAGCTTCACCAGCCGGTCGGCGGCGATCACCCGTTC
Organism: bacterium; assembly: GCA_027311165.1. GTDB lineage: Bacteria > Pseudomonadota > Alphaproteobacteria > Acetobacterales > Acetobacteraceae > DAICZL01. The sequence continues at coordinate 4,671 of DAICZL010000494.1, read as the reverse complement.
GGTCGCATAGGCGCCGACCGGGCCGGTGGCATAGGCGACCCGGTCGCCCGGGGCGAGGCCGGTCACGCCGGGGCCGATGGCCAGCACCGTGCCGGCGGCTTCCATCCCCAGGGTCGCGGGCAGGCTGGGCAGCTTGTAGAGGCCGGCGCGGAAGTAGATGTCGATATAGTTCAGGCCGATGGCCGCGTGGCGCAGCAGCGCCTCGCCCGGGCCGGGCTCGGGGGTCGGCACGTCCTCCCATTGCAGCACCTCGGGGCCGCCATGGGCGTGGATGCGGATCGCCTTGGTCATCTTGGTCTCCGTGAACGGCGGGTCAGGCCTGGGCCCTGGCCACGCGGGTTTCGAGCGCCAGCAGATAGCGCTTGGTGGGCACGCCGTCGCCGCCGGAATAGCCGCCGATGCCGCCGGAGGCGATGACCCGGTGACAGGGGATCAGGAGCGGGATCGGGTTCGACTGGCTGGCCCCGCCCACCGAGCGGGCCGAGCCGCCGGCGGCCAGGGCGATCGCGGCGTAGCTGCGGGTCTGGCCGCAGGGGATGGCGCACAGCGCCTGCCACACGCGCTGGCGGTAAGGCGAGCCGGCGGGCGCGAGCGGCAGGTCGAAGCGGGTGAGTTCCTCGTCGAAATAGGCCTGGAGCTGGGCATGGGCACGCCGCAGCAGCGCCGTTGCGTCCTGGTCGCGGCCCCAGCCCCAGTCCAGCGCCACGATCGCGCCATCTGCTTCCGAAACGCTCAAATCGCCGATCGGCGTATGCAGCGATAACTGGGGCACCGGTTCCCTTGAGGACGAGGCGGGGGCGATGGCAGTCCCGGCGGCCGGCCATGTCAAGTCGGGCGGCCGATGGCGCCCTGGGTCGCATGTGGCCGGGGCGGCATCCGGCCTGGTGTCCGGGCGCCGTGATCGGCCTTGTGGGCCCCGCGGCGGGGGTTGAAGGGCGCCGGAACGGACGGCGGCGCAAGGGGGCCGCCGATGTGGAGTGGGGTGTCCGGCGCTGGGCGTGTGGCGCGCGCGAGGAACCTTGGGGATGAAGTGGACGTTGGTCACACAGCGACACGGCAAATCGAAAAGGAAGTGCACATGAACCCGCATCGGGCGCGTTATGCCCTCGCGATCGCGGCTGCCCTGGTGGCCGCCCCGGCTTTGACGAACCCCGCTCTGGCGCAGCAGAGTCCGAGTGCCGGACCGTCTGTGGCAAACCCGGCTGCGACGGATCCTGCGCCTTCGACGGGTACCGCGCCTGCGATGGCGACCGCGCCTTCGACGGGCACCGCGCCGGCGATGGCTGTCGCGCCGGGGACGGCGACAACGCCGGGGATGGCGACGACCGGCGCTCCGGGGTTGGTCTCCGCGGATGCGCCGATGTCGCGTGACGGTGCCGGGACGCGCGAGCGGTCAACCTACATGACGGTCGACCAGCATGTCCGGGCCAGCAAGGTGATCGGTGCCTCGGTCTATAACGACCAGGATCAGAAGGTCGGCACGGTCGAGGATCTGTTGCTCAGCCAGTCGCGTGACGTCACCGGCGTGGTGTTGTCGGTGGGCGGCTTCCTCGGCATCGATGCACGCTATGTCGAGGTGCCGTTCAGCCGCCTGCAGGTGACCACCGACAAGGTGATCATGCCGGGCGCGTCGAGCGATGCGCTGAAGCAGATGCCGGTGTACCGGTTCAACCAGCCGAGCTAAGGCAACATCGCCTCAGCTTGCCTTCAACCACGATGAAATTGCGCGATGAAACAGTGAGCTGAAGCGCGATCGGACCGCAGATCGGATTGAACCGGTTCCGATCGTGCTCCAAGGGCAAGCCCCTGAAGCCCATGCCCTGGGGATACCCCCAGGGCATGCGGGTCCCAATGGGCCGTGTGGGCCGAGCCCTCGCTCTGCCTCGTGACGCCATCCCCAAGTCCGGCCGTCAGACGGCGCCCCGGCCATGGAGTGCGGCAGCCAGCATCGCCGGGTCCTCGATCGGCCGTCCGCAGACCCCACCCCGGCAGAGATAGGCCGCCGCCCCGGCCGGCCCCGGTGTCTTGCCATGGGCCGGGTGGCCCGGCGGGATCGCGCTGGCATCGGGCGCGCGCAGCACCGTCACGGCTGGATCAGGGGCTGCCAGCGCGGCTGCCAGCAGGGTTTCGGTAAGCGCATGGCCGGGCGGGCCGGCGATCACCACGCTGGTTCCCTCCTCCAGCAGGTCGGCGGCGGCGAGCAGGGTCGGCATCGCCGCGAGCTGGTCGGTGGCCCCACTGAAAGCCGAGATGGGGGCGGTGGCGCGGGCCCGCCAGACCGGCGCGCCGGTGAGGTGGTAGAACCGGGCGAACACTTCGGCCATCAGCCCGTTGCCCGAGGGGGTGGCGTTGTCGCCGGCGCTGCGCGGGCGGGTGAGCGGCACATCGGTGGCGTCCGCGGCGGTGGTGAAGAAAGAGCCGTCTTCATCCGCGAACCAGCGCAGCGCGGCCTCGGCCAGGCCATTTGCCTGATCCAGCCGGTGCGGCGCGCCGGTGGTCTCGAACAGAGCGAGGGCAGCGCGGGCCATCGCCGCCTGATCCTCGAGCTGCCCGGCGGCGGTGACGCGGCCCAGCCGCCAGGCGTGCTGCACACGTCCGTCGGGGCCGGCCATCTCGGTCATGACGAAGTCGAAGGCGCGTTCGCCCCGCGACACCCAGTCCGGCCGGGCGAAGACCGCGCCGGCGCGACACAGGGCGGCGATGGCGAGCCCGTTCCAGTCGGCCAGCACCTTGTCATCGCGCCCCGGGCGCACGCGGCCGCCGCGGGCCGCGAGCAGGAGGACGCGGGCGCGGGCCAGGGCCGCCTCGTCCTCGGGGGAACCCGCCGGGGTGACGCGGCGGAGGATGGTGTGGCCTTCCCAGTTGCCGGCGGCGGTCACGTCGTAGGCGCGTTTGAACGCGGCGGCCTGGGTGCCGAGCACGGCGTCGATCTCGGCTTCGGTCCAGACATAGAAGCGGCCTTCCTCGCCCTCGCTGTCGGCATCCTCGGAGGCGGCGAAGGCGGACAGGCCGGCTGGCGTGGTGGCGGCGGTCATGTCGCGGTCCAGCCAGCCCACGGTCTCGGCCGCGCGTTCGGCAAGGAGCGGGTCGGGGGTGGCGGCGTGGGCGAGGGCCAGCAATTCCAGGATTTGGGCGTTGTCGTAGAGCATCTTCTCGAAATGCGGCACCAGCCAGACGGCATCGGTGGCGTAGCGCGCATAGCCGCCGCCGAGATGGTCGTAGATGCCGCCTTGCGACATGCGCGTGAGCAGCAGGCGCAGCGCGGCGGCGTAGTCGTCCCGCCCGGTACGGAAATGCTCCTGCCAGAGGAAGCGGTGGATCGCCGGGTTGGGGAATTTCGGCGCCCCGCGCAGCCCGCCCTGGTCCGGGTCGGTCAGGCGCAGCAGGCCGCTGGCGGCGCGATCCAGCGCGGCGGGTCCCGGCATCGCGCCCGGGCGCGCGGCGGAGAGGCGGCCGAGCGCCTCGACCAGCGCGGCGGTGTTCTGCCGCACCATCTCTGGCTGGGTCCGCCAGGCCTGCGCCACCGCCTCCAGCACCTGGCGGAACGAGGGTCGGCCCCAGCGCGGTTCGGGCGGGAAATAAGTGCCGCCCCAGAACGGTGCGCCGTCGGGGGTAAGGAACATGGTCAGCGGCCAGCCGCCCTGCTCCCCCATGGCGTGCAGGGCGGACATATACAGATGATCGATATCGGGGCGTTCCTCGCGATCGACCTTGACCGGCACGAACAGGGCGTTCATTTCCGAAGCGGTTTGTTCGTCCTCGAAGGATTCGTGCGCCATGACATGGCACCAGTGGCAGGCGGCATAGCCGATCGAGAGCAGCAGAGGGCGGCCGGTCGCCGCGGCCTCCGCCAGGGCCGCCTCACCCCAGGGACGCCAGTGCACCGGGTTGGCGGCGTGCTGGAGCAGGTAGGGCGAGGTCTCGTGGCGCAGCAGATTGCCGCTTTCGGCCATGTTTCGGGTCCTTTGCGCGTAAGAAAGAAAGTCAGGTCCGGGACTTCGCCCTTTGACCCCATTGGGCCCCTGGCCCCAGAACCCCTTTGCCGGGGAGCACCTGCCAGGGATCGCGGCATGGGCTATTGGTGATCGTCCAGTGTCCTTGAACCCGGCAGCGTGCGATGTAGATAGCCTATCGGGTAGATAGCGTTCTGGCGCGCTTCCGACGAGGCGGCGGGCTTTCATTTCGAGGAATATTCTGCGCCATGGGCTTGCGCCTGCCTGGGGATCCGCCGCCGTATTTCGAATCGCATCTGTTCGTCTGCTGCAACCGCCGGCCGGACGGCCATGCCCGCGGGTCCTGCGCGGCCAAGGGGTCGGAGCGGCTGCGCGACTACATGAAAGCGCGGGCGAAGGAGATGGGGCTTGGCGGGATCCGGGTGAACATGGCCGGGTGCCTGGAGCGCTGTGAGCTTGGGCCCTGCATGGTCATTTATCCCGAGGGCGTCTGGTATCGCATCGGCTCGGCCGCGGATATCGATACGGTGCTGGCCGAGCATGTCCGTGATGGCGGCCGCGCGCGGAACCTGCTGCTGGCCGATGACCGGCGTCCGGATCTCGGTTCCGTCAGTCCGGCATCGGTCGAGGCTGATTAGTCTGGGCAGTCTCCCCAGCTTTTCCCAGCTGGTGCGGGAAGGGCGCGGATGAGCGGCGCCGGCACGATTTTCGCTCTGGC
>DAICZL010000484.1 GCA_027311165.1 bacterium | reverse complement strand
GGACGGACAGGCTGGCGGGCTCGGTCATCGTTCCGGACTACCCCCGCCACGCGGGTCCGGGGGGAATCCTCGGAACGGCGGGGCCGAGACTCCGCGCCGCGCCCTGGCCCTGTGCCATCGCAGACGATCGTCGCGGAACCCGCGCACGGGTTGCGCGGTCGCGCGGGGCCTTCCCGATCGCATCGGGCCGCCGGCTGCATGCGGGGGTTCCGCCAACGCTCAGCCCTGCAGCCGGCGCAGCGCCTGGGTCGCACCCATCAGCACGGCACCGGCCAGCACCAGCAGCGTCGCGGCGGCGAGCACGGTCAGGTCCATCTGTTCCTTCAGCACGGCGAACATCTGCCGCGGCAATGTGCGCTGGCCGGGTCCGGCCAGGAAGAGCACCACGACACTTTCGTCAAGTGACGTGGCGAAGGCGAAGACCGCGCAGGCGGCGACGCCGGGGGCGGCGAGCGGCAGCATCACCTGCAGGAACACCCGCACCGGCGCTGCGCCGCAGCTCGCCGCGGCGAGTGGCAAGGTCCGGTCCAGCCGGGCGAAGGCGGCGAGTTCGGCGAGCACCACGAACGGCGCGGCGAGCACCGCGTGGGCCAGCACCAGGCCCGGCAGGGTATGGGCGAGGCCGATCCGGCCGAAGGCGAAGCCTAGCGCCGCACCGCTGATCACTGTCGGCGCCACCAGCGGGGCGAGGATCAGGCCGAGCGCGATGCCGCGGCCGGGGAAATGCGCCCGCCACAGACCCACCGCGGCGGGGGTGGCGAGCGCGGTCGCGACGAAGCTGGCGGCGAGCGCCACGCCGAGCGAGTTCCACAGCGCCGCCCGCCAGACCGGACTGGCGAACAGCGCCTGGTACCAGCGCAGGCCGATGCCGGGCAGAGGATAGGCGGGAAACGCGCCGGTGCTGAAGGAGAGGGGCATGACCACCAGCACCGGCGCGGCCAGGAACAGCAGCACCAGGGCGCCGGCCAGCCACCACAGGGCGCGCGGCAGGCTCATCGGCGCCTGGGCGGGATCATCCGGGTTTCCGCCTCGCGATCAGTGCGATCGGTCCGCTTCCTGTGCCGGCCGACGGCGCCACGCGATGCGCCGGGGCGGTGTGACATGCCCTGCGCCCATGGGGTGCGTCCATCCGGTGCGCCCATACGGTGTGTCCACGCGGTGCGCCCTCGCGGTGCGCCCGTCTGGTGCGCCGTGCGGCGCGCATGCAGGGCGCCCCGGGGCCGGGCGAACCCTCAGGCCGGCCGCGCGGCACCCAGCCCGACCAGCCGCACCCAGGCGGCGGCCAGCATGCCGACCACCGCCAGCAGCAGCACCGACAGCGCAGCGGCCATGCCCCGGTCGGCGCTTTCATTGGCGTAGTAGGTGATGAACCATGGCAGCATCTGGTCGGCCCCGCCGCCCAGCAGGGCCGGGGTCACGTAGAAGCCCAGCGCCTGGATGAACACCAGCAGTCCGCCCGCGCCGATGCCGGGCGCAGTCTGCGGCAGCCAGACCCGCAGGAAGCCGCGCACCGGCCCCGCCCCCAGGCTGGCGGCGGCGCGCAACTGGCTGGGCGGGATCTGCCGCATGGCGGCATAGAGCGGCAGGATCATGAACGGCAGCAGGATATGGACCATCGCAAGGGTGACGGCGAAGCCGCCATAAAGCAGCGGCAGCGGCTGGTCGCGCAGATGCAGGGCGATCAGGGCCCGGTTCACCAGCCCGTCGCGCGCCAGCAGCACCATCCAGGACGCGGTGCGCACCAGCACTCCGCTCCAGAGCGGCAGCAGCACCAGCACCAGCAGCCATCCCGCCCGCCGCGGCGGCAGCCCGGCCAGCAGCCCGGCGAGCGGAAACCCCGCGAGCAGGCAGAGCCCGGTGACCAGCCCGGCGGTCGCCAGGGTACGGCGCAGGACCAGCCGGAACACCGCCTGATCGGGCGGCATCCGGTGAAGCTTCCCGGCATCGTCGCGCCGCAGATCGAGGGAGGCCAGCAGCCGCGCCGAGGTGAACGGCCCCGCCGCGCGGCGGATCGCCATCCAGCTGTCCAGCCGTCCCCAGGCCGGATCGGCGTTCCGCAGGATGTCCCGGGCGCTGCCCTGGTGCGGCTGGTCGAGCGCGCGGGCGGTGGCCAGCAGCGTGCCGTGCAGTCCGGCGATCTCGTCGTTGAGCCGGGCGGCGGCGCGGCCGAGCGTGCCGTCCTGACGCGCCTCGCCCAGATCCGTGGCCAGGGCGGCGAAGGCGGGCTCTTCCGGCAGGTCCTTCCCGTCCCAGTCGCGCAGTGCGGCGAGGGTGCGGGGCAGCGCGGGGGCCAGCGCGTCGTCGCGCACCGCCTGGGCCAGCAGCCAGCCGAGCGGCAGGGCGAAGCACAGGATCAGGAACAGCAGCAGCGGTGCCGCCAGCAACGCGGCGGATGTCCCGCCGCGCAGCCTCAACGCGCGATCCAGGCGTTGAAGCGCTGGGTCAGCTTGTCGAGATTGTCGCGCCAGAACTGGTCGTCGATCTCCAGCGCCTGGGCCAGATGGGCCGGGTTGGTCGGGCTGTCGGCCAGCACCTCCGGGGTCAGGCTGTCATTGGCGCCCTTGGCCAGGCCCCCATAGGGCAGGATCGGCAGCAAGCGCGCCTCGATCTGCGGATTGCCGGCAAAATTCAGGAATTTCAGCGCCGCCTGCTGGTTCGGGCTGCCTTTCATGATCGCCCAGCTATCCACGGTGTAGAGGCTGCCTGCCCACTGGATGCCGAAATTACGGTGTTCGTTGCGGTTGACCGCGGTGATCCGGCCGTTGACCGAGCTGGTCATCAGCACCTCGCCCGAGCCCAGCAGCTGGGCGGCCTGCGGGGAGAGCTGCCACCACACCAGATAGGGCTTGAGCTGATCGAGCTTGACGAAGGCGCGGTTCACCCCGCCCTCGCTGCGCAGGGTCTTGTAGACATCGCCCGGGGCGACGCCGTCGGCGAGCAGGGAGAATTCCAGGTTCATCTTGGGACCCCGCCGCAACCCGCGCTTGCCGGGATACTTCGCAACGTCCCAGAAATCCGCCCAGGTCGGTGTGCCCTGGAACTTGTCGCGGTCCCAGGCAAGGATGAAATTGTACTGGATGGCGCCCACCCCGCAATCGGCGACCCCCTGCGGCAGGTAATGGTCGCGCCCGCCGATCTTCGGCCAGTCGATCTTCTCGAACAGACCCTCCTCGCAGCCGATCGACAATTCCTCGCTCTCGACCTGCACCAGATCCCAGGGATTGTCGCCCGATTCCACCTTGGCGCGCAGCACGCCGATGCCGCCGCTCCAGCTGTCCTCGATGATCGGGATGCCGGTCTCGTGGGTGAAGGGGCGGAAGTAGATCTGGGCCAGCGCTTCCTGGTAGGGCCCGCCCCAGGACACGATGGTGAGCTCGCGGGCCGTTGCCGGTTGCCCGGCCGCCAGAACATGCCCCGCGAGCAGCGCCGCGGCGGCCAGGATGCTGCGCAGGGGCATGGCGATCGCGGTCTCCGGAGCATCGTTTGGTTGACGTCGTTGCCGGACCCTACGGCGCGGCGCCGGGCACGGCAACGCGGGGCGATGGTTTTCCCGCTCATGATCCGGCCGCGAACATCATCGCATGCTCCGGCTGCCAGGCCAGTGCCGCTTCCTGGCCGGGCGCGAGCCCGCTGAGCCCCGCCGCCGCCGGGCGGCGCACCAGGATCGATGCGCCCGGCCGACCGGACCCGCCCACCAGCGCCAGCAGCAGGCGCAGATGATCGCCGGCGAACACCACTTCGATCAGGGTCGCAGCGATCGCGTTCCCGCCGAGATCGGCCGCCGCCGCAGCGGCGAGGGCGATCCGTTCCGGCCGGATCATCACCACGCAGGCATCGCCGGGGGCGAGCGCGGCCGCCGGCTCGGCCGCCACGTCCGGCCCGTCATCGAGCCGCACCCGGGCGATGGAGTCCTCGAGACCGAGGAACCGGCCGGGCAGGCGGTTGTTTTCGCCCATAAATCCGGCAACGAAACTATTGGCCGGGCGTTCGTAGAGGCGGGCAGGGGTGTCGAGCTGCTCGATCCTTCCCTGGCGCAGCACCGCGATGCGGTCCGACAGCGCCAGCGCTTCGGCCTGGTCGTGAGTGACATACAGCATCGACACCCCGAGCCTGCGGTGCAGCGCCCGCAATTCGGCCTGCAGCTCCTCCCGCAGGGCCCGGTCGAGAGCGGCCAGCGGCTCGTCGAGCAGCACCAGCGCCGGGCCGAACACCAGCGCGCGGGCCAGCGCGACCCGCTGCTGCTGCCCGCCCGAGAGCTGCGCCGGCCGGCGGTCCCCGAGCCCTTCCAGTCGGACCATCGCCAGCGCCTCGGCGACCCGGATCGCCCGCTGGGCGCGCGAAATGCCGCGGGCGGCGAGCGGGAAGGCGATGTTCTGGGCGACGCTCATATGCGGGAACAGCGCGTAGTGCTGGAACACCATGCCGAGGCCGCGCCGCCAGGGCGGGGTGGCGCCCACGGAGCGGCCCTCGAGCTCGATCTCTCCCTCGTCCTGGGTTTCGAAGCCGGCGAGCAGCATCAGCGTGGTCGTCTTGCCCGAGCCCGAGGGGCCGAGCAGAGTGAGGAACTCGCCGCGAGCGATGTCGAGATCGAGCGACCGCAGCGCCGGGGGCTGGCCGGGATAGGTCTTGCTGACGGAGTGGAAGCTTGCAATGGGAACCGGCGGGACCATCGGCGCATTCAATCCCAGCCGACGGCGTCTGGCGAGGGTCCCCCCCCTGTGGGCTGCGCGATTGGCGGGATCCCGGAACCAGGTGCCGGGAGCAGCTGCCCGGGCCGGATGCCGGAGCCAGATGCCGGGGCCGGATGCCGGGGCCAGATGCCGGGGCCAGATCCCGGGGCAGGTCTCCTGGATCCGATCGTGTGGAGGGATTGATCGGGCGAAGGCCCCCGGCGCCGAAGCGGCCGGGCGCGGGGTCGTCGGCGCCCGGGATGCTCCGGGCGGCCGATGCGCGCAGGAGCGATCGTCGGGTCCGGCATGAGCATGGCCGGTCCCCGGACCGATCATGCCGGGTGACGGCGCGGCCGGGAATGGCCGCCCCCGGGCGATCGCTCCGGAGGGGGGCCTCCGACCGGTGAAGGCCGCCGATGCGTCCGGCGTGATGGGCGAAACCGATCCGGCCGCAATGGCCGGGATGAAGGAGAGGACCCGAGATGGCCAAGGATGAAGCCCCCCATGCCGATCTGGCCGAGCAGATCGCCCGGCTGCGGGCGGAGATGGACGCGATGATGGCCGAGACCGTCAATCCGGCGATGCGTGACGCGGCGCGCCGGGCCGAGACCATCACCCGCGAGCAAGCCGATGCGCTGGCCGGGAAGGTGCGCGAGCAGCCGCTGCTCGCGGTGCTGCTGGCCGCCGGCGTGGGTTTCCTGCTGGGCCGCGTGACCCGCTGAGCCGGCCCATGGCCCGCTTCCGCCCGCCGTGTGCGCCCTGGTGCGGACGGCCGCGAGACCGCCAGTCCGACCTGCCCGCCACGTGCCGTGCGTCCGGCGCTGGCAGGCGAGGCGTCAGAGGCGCGTCGGCTGGCCGGTTCCGCGCATGCCGGGACCCAGCCTCCCGCAAGCCGGAGCCGGGCTGACCCATGCGCAGCCTGCGCCTCGCACGGGGTGCGGCCGAGGCCGAGATCCTGCGGCTGCGGCTGTTGGCGCGCGGGCTGGTGCGGCGCGGCCTGATCGGTGGCATCGCCCTGGTCTTCGCGATGGGCGGGCTCGGGCTGCTGCATTTCGCGGCCTGGCTCGCGCTGCTGCCGCGGATCGGGCCGGTGCGGGCCGCCTTGCTGCTGGCCGGATGCGATCTGCTGGTCGCCGCCGCGCTGGGATGGCGCGCCCGCACGCCCCCGCCCGACCGGCTGGCCGAACAGGCTCTGGCGCTGCGCCAGCAGGCGGTCAGTGAGTTGACCCGCAGCCTCGCCATGGCAGGGCTGATGCGCGGCCTGTTCGCGCTGCTGCGCCGGATGGTGGCGCGCGGCGGCGACGGGGCGCGGCGTGGCTGAGTGACCGTCGATATCTGCCTGCCGGGTTGCCAACCCCCCCTCGGCCGGTCGGGACAGGGACATCTGCTGCAGGCAGGACCATGGGCGTTGCCTCCCTCGTTCGTCGGGGAATCCAACCGGGGCGCCGGGCGCCGGGCGCGTTTCTCCGGGTGGAGGCCCTGCGGGGCG
>DAICZL010000482.1 GCA_027311165.1 bacterium | reverse complement strand
CGCCCCGCCCGTCCGCGCCGCCGGGAAGCAGGCCGACCAGCCCCCCGAACCACCGGCCGCGGACCGGGGACCGGCCGGTGCCACGCGTCGCGAACAGCGCCTCGGCGTCATAGATCAGCCGGGCGCGCGGATTGGCCGCGGCGAAATCCGGAGCGGCGGCGAGGAAGGCGCGCATGTTGTGCGGCCGGCTGACCCAGACCACATCATAGAAACCCGCCCGCTCGGCCAGGAACCCGGCCAGCCCGGCGGCACCGCGACCCGGCAGGAATTCGATCTCGGGGGGGAATTCGGCCCGTATCGCGGTCCAGTCCGCGTCCGGATGGGTGCGCGGATAGCAGGTGACGAACCAGCCCGCGGCGACGAGTTCCCGCAGGATGGTCCCGGCGCGGGGAAACCCGGCGCCCAGGGCGGCGAAGGGCACCCGGTCGTCCACCACCAGAATGCGCCGCGCACCCTCTTCGGGGCTGCGCGCCCGCAGGCGGGAGGTGCCATGCGGTTGGTGGCGCGCGGCCAGCACGGCGGCGTGGCGGGCGGCGAAGCGGCCCTGATGGTCGCGCTGCAGGGCGATCGCCCGGGCCGAGCTGCCGGCGCTGCCGAACTCGTAATGATCGACCTCCACCCGCGGGTCGTAGAGACTGCGATGGCCGGCCGCGCGCAGGCGCAGGCACAGATCGGTCTCCTCGTAATAGGCGGGCTCGAACAGCGGATCGAACCCGCCCATCGCCTGGAACAGCGCGCGGCGCACCAGCAGGAACGCGCCCGAGCCGTAATCGACCGTGCGCAGGAAGTTGAATTCCCCCTGCGCGGGATCAGCGCCGCGGCCATAACCCTCGCAACTGCCGTCCTGCCAGACGATGCTGCCGGCTTCCTGCAGCACTCCGCCGGGCAGGATCAGCTTCGCCACCACCGCGGCGGCGTCCGGGTGCGCGGCCAGTGTGTCGCAGGCCTGGCGCAGCGCGCCCGGGCGGGGGCAGGCATCGTTGTTGAGGAACAGGATCGCCTCTCCCCGCGCCGCCGCCGCGCCCTGGTTGGCGGCATGCAGGAAATGCCGGTTCTGCGCGTTGCGGATCAGCCGCACCCCGTCCAGCCGGTCGAGCAGACGAGCGGTCTCGTCGGTGGAGGCGTTGTCGACCAGGATGGTCTCGAAGCCGACATCCCCGATCGTCGCCAGCGCGCGCAGGCAGGCGAGGGTCAGTGCCGCCTGGTTGAACAGCACCACCACCACCGAGACCACCGGCTTGTCGGCCGCCGGCAGGACCAGACGGTCTGCGCCGGCGAGGAATGCCTCCAGCGCCGCCGCCGTCCTGGCGCGCAGGTCACGCTTGCTGCGCGCGCCTGCACGCGCGCCCGGCGGGGCCGGCTTGCGGCGCCAGCGGGCGAGCAGCCGGGCCAGACGCCGCACCGGACCAAGCAGGCGCCACCACCTGGCCGTGTAGATGGTGCCGAGTTCCCGGCGCAGCCGGGTCAGCTCGGCGATCAGATCGGCTTCGCGACTTGCTGCCGCGGCCAGTGCCGCAGCCTGCGTCGGTGCGTGCGTCGGTGCGTGCGTCGGGGGGGCGGGGACACTTGGCTCGGACACAGGCGCTGCTTAGAGCAATGCCGGCACGGAGGAAATCATCCTCTCAGGCGCGGGGCCGGTGACCCATGGCGAACCCGGCAAGCCCGGTGCAAGGCGTTGGTGGCCGGCCGATCCCCGCGCCCGCCTGAACCCACCCACACCGCGGGATCGCCATGCCGGGGTCACGCTGCGCCCGGGCGGGGCGCTCTCACGGGCCGTTCCGGCTGAGGCAGGAGGGGCGGATGGGGAGTCCGGACGGGTGGTCCCGGTGGGAGCGGTTGCACCACGTCAGCCGGATCGCGCGGGGCGAGCGGTCGAGCGCCTGGGACCGGCCAGCGATCAGCGCGCGCTTCGTGAGACGGCCTCGCCTGGCGGCGCAGTCCCGCCAACCCGGCCGCACGGCCGGGGCCGCGCGCCGATGCGATGCCGTTTTCCGCGCCGCAGGGCCGAGGGTTCGATTGCCGAACCCGCCCGGCCGCCCCATGTAGACATCAGATTTGTCAACCCGCGTTCCGAAGAGGCTCCCATGCGTACTGCACTGGTCGTTCTGGTGTCGGTGCTAGGCGTTGTCCCGCTGTCGGGTCACGCATCCAAGCCAGGCCTGATCATCCTGCCGGCACCGGCCGGGGCCACGGCCCTCTCGCCAACCGGCACCCAGACCGGCGCGGCCGCGATGGTGCGGCGCGTGGCCGATCGGGCCACGGCAGACGTTCAGACCGGGGTGGCTGCCCCGGATCCGGCCGCGGGCCAGGCGATCCAGAAGGTGATCGCCCATCAGATCGAGGCATTCCGGCACGACGACGCGGCCGCCGCCTTCAGCGATGCCGCCCCGGGCATCCAGGCGATGTTCGGCACTCCGTCGCGCTTCCTGGCCATGGTTCAGCACGGCTATCCGCCGGTCTACCGCCCCCGGTCGGTGGCGTTCGGCGCGTTGCTGAGTCTCGGCGGGCGGCTCGTGCAGAAGGTGGATCTGGTCGGCCCCGATGGCCAGTCGGTGCTGGCGCTCTACACGATGGAGCGCGAACCCGATGGCAAGTGGCGGATCGAAGGCTGCGCATTGACGGCAAGCGACGACGTCGGCGCCTGAGCGTCCGCAACGGCTCTGCCACCGGGCAGGGGAGGCGGCCATCAGCCTCCGCCGGCGGCTGCCGGAAGTGGGAAGGGCCAGGGTGGGCGCCGCACTCTGCAGTCCCGCCGAAGCCCCGGAGCCTTTTCGCTGGCCGACACTCTCCAGGGGAGGCACGCCGCGGGAGAGGCCTGGCCCGGTTCCGCGCCGGCCGGGTTCCGCGCTGGCCGGGTTCCGCGTCGATTGGGTTCCGCCCCCCGTGAGATGGCGCAACAATCTGGAAACACACAGTGTTCGAGTTTCGTCCTCCCGTCTTCCGGTGACGGGTTGACATGCCTGGGGCGGCCGCCGATATGCTGCGGCGCAGCAATTGGTGCGCTGCACAAAGAGGAGTAGATACCATGGGACTGATCATGGATGTTGCGGCCGACCGGATCAGCGGGTCGCCGGCCAGCCTGTTCGAGCGGATCTCCGGCGCCTGGTCCACCTGGCGCGCAGAGCGGGCGCGGCGGTTGCAGCTGCTGCGCGAGCTGGAGTCGCTGAGCCCGCGCGAACTGACCGAGTTCGCCATCTGCCGCTCGGATTTTCCGGCGATCATGCGGGGCACCTACCGCCCGTGACCGGGTGGGCTGAAGCGCCGCGCACGGGAACACTCGTGGCCTGAGGGTCCCGCCAGCAGGCGGCTGGCCCAGCTGGGCGGAAGGCGTCCGCCTCTATCCAGACCGGACGTCCTGATCGCCCCGGGCCGCGTCGGAGGATCGCGCGGCGGCAGCCAGACGGACCAGCTCCTGGCGGATCTGCTGCGGTCCGGCCACCGGCGCCGACCAGGGAATGCGCAGAACCTCGTCATCGAGGGCGAGATCGCAGCCATCGACATCGGTCGCGACCATCCGCCACGTCCCGGGGGTTCCGCCGGCTTCGCGTGCGATCGCGCCGAGCGCATCGGCATGATCGTCGTTGCAATGCGTCAGGATCGCGGTCTCGGCCTCCTGCACCGCCGCCACCGCTGCGGGATCGGGCGCCAGATCGGCCGCACTCAGCCGGAAAGCGCGGGCGAAGCCGCCGACATAATGCGCCTCGGCGACCGGCAACCGCCAGAGCGAGAAATCCGCAAATCCGGCGTAGAACGCGGCGTAGGGATGGCGCGCCAGCCAGCGCGCCTTCAGCGCCTGGTCCTCGCTGAGCGTGGCGCTGCCGCAGACCGTCACCCGTGGCGCGGTCTGGGGATTGATATCCGTTGGCGCGCCGGCGATCAGCAGGGCGCAGCGCGGATCGGCCCGCAGCTGGCGCGTATGCTCCGAGAGGCCGGAGAGCAGCACCAGCAGCGAGAGATCGGGCGCCGTCGCCGGGGTCACCAGCGCCGCGAAGGGCTGGCCTGCAGCCGCGGTCGCAAAGCTGCCGACCCGGCCCGCGCGCAGCAGCCGCCGCGCCTCCCACGCCGCCGCCATCCTGGCGGTGGGACCGCCCGCCGGCTGTTCGGAGGTTTCCGCCATGATCTGTCCACTCCCTACCGCTTTCCGCCACACTTACCTGGCAGGCTCCAAGGATGGCGCAAGCGCCGAGCCCATCGATAGACTCCTTCCCCCGCAAGGGTGCAATGCTGGAGGTCGAAATCCTTGGGGGGCGCTCGCCTGGGAAGGCCCGGCCTTGGGAGTTGGCCCCGCAGGCCCAACCTGAAGGGACGTGCCGTCAGGCGGGAGCCCGGCCCGACAGGGTCCCGCAACCGGCCCATCCGCCCTGCCGGTCCGGCCCCGGACCCGCCTCACCGATCAACGCTTCCCAAGAGAGTACGCAGGCACCGAGATGAAGCAGACCATCGCCCTGGTCGACGACGACCGCAATATCCTGACCAGCGTCACCATGACACTCGAGCAGGAGGGTTTTCTGGTCCGCACCTATACTGACGGCGAAAGCGCCCTGCAGGGGCTCTCCGCGCGGCCGGCCGATCTCGCCGTGCTCGACATCAAGATGCCGCGCATGGACGGGATGGAGCTGCTGCAGCGGCTGCGCGCGCGCAGCGCCATGCCGGTGATCTTCCTGACCAGCAAGGATGAGGAGGTGGACGAGCTGATGGGCCTGCGCCTGGGCGCGGACGACTACATCACCAAGCCGTTCAGCCAGCGCCTGCTGATCGAGCGTATCCGCGCCCTGCTGCGCCGCAACGACGCGAGCCGCGCCGAGGCTTCGGGCGCGCTGCCCAGCGGGGTGATGACCCGCGGCGATCTGACCCTGGACGAGACCAAGCACCAATGCCTCTGGCGCGGCCAGGACATCCAGCTGACGGTGACCGAGTTCCTGCTGGTCAAGGCGCTGGCGGTGCGGCCAGGCCTCGTGAAATCCCCCGATCAGCTTATCGATGGCGCCTACGGCGAGAACATCTACGTGGACGACCGCACCATCGACAGCCATGTCAAGCGTATCCGCAAGAAGTTCCGGGCGGTGGACGACAGCTTCAACAAGATCGAGACGCTGTACGGCATCGGCTACCGCTACAAGGAATAGTGACCGCGCAGCCAAGGCCCCTGCCATGCCAGACGGTATCGCCCAAGCCAGCCTGACCGCCCCCGCCGGCATCGCCACGGGGCCTGCGGTGCGGCGGATCGCCCGGCCGCGCCTGGTCTCGCCGCTGCTGCGCCGCATCCTGCTGGTCAACGCCCTGCCGCTGGCGTTGCTGGTGGTGGCGCTGCTGTATCTCGACCAGTACCAGAACGGGCTGCTGGTCGCCGAGGTCCTCACCCTGCGCGAGCAGGCCAAGATCTATGCCGGCGCGCTCGGGGAAAGTGCCGTTCGCTCGACCGACCCGGACAACCCGAAACTGGTACCCGAAATCGCCCGGCCGCTGCTGCGCCGGCTGACCGAACCCACCCCCAACGCCCAGGCCAGGCTGTATGCGCCCGACGGCCACCTGGTCGCGGACAGCCGGGTGGCCGAGGACAGCGCCGGGGCGGTCACCACCGAGCCGCTGGCGCCGGCGGTCGATCGCGGCACGCTCGGCGGCACGATCGGCTGGGCCTATGACCGGATCCTGGAACTGCTTCCCCACCACTCCTCCGACCCGGTGGTGGAGACCAGCCCCAACGCCCAGGGCATCGACTGGCAGCCCGATGTGAAGGAGGAACTGCGCATCGGCGGATCGAGCCGCGAGATGCCGCCCTATATCCGCCGCACCGCCGATAACCGCCTGCTGGTGACCGTGGCCGAGCCGGTGACCCGCAACCGCCAGACTGCCGGCATCGTGCTGCTGACGCGGGAGGCGCGCGAGATCGACGACAGCCTGTTCGACGTGCGGATGTCGATCCTGGCGCTGTTCTGCCTGGCGCTCGGGCTGACCGTGCTGCTGTCGTGGTATCTCTCGCTCACCATCGCCCGGCCGATCCTGCAGCTCGCCTCCGCCGCCGAGCAGATGCGCGAGGGCAAGGGCCGGATCGGCTCGGTCTCGCGCCGGCTGCTCTCCCGCCGCGACGAGGTGGGGGTTCTGGCGCATGCGCTGTCGGATTCCTCGGAAGCGCTGTGGGCGCGGATGGACGCGATAGAGCGCTTCGCCGCCGATGTCGCCCATGAGATCAAGAACCCGCTGACCTCGATCCGCAGCGCCATCGAAACGCTGCGCCGGGTCGAGGACCCGGGCCAGCAGCGCCGCCTGCTCGCGATCATCGGCGAGGATGTCGGCCGGCTCGACCGGCTGATCAGCGATATCAGCGATGCCTCGCGCGTCGATGCGGAACTGTCGCGCGTCGCCACCGAGCCGGTAGATCTGGCGCCGATCCTGGCGACCCTCGCCGAGATCCATGATGCGACGCGCCAGGCGGACGGACCGCATATCGAACTGGACGCGCCGGCCGAGGGGCTGGTGGTGCGCGCGGTGGAGGGCCGGCTGGTGCAGGTGCTGCGCAACCTGATCGCCAATGCCGAGAGCTTCAGCCCGCGCGAGGGACGAATCGGGCTGAGCGCACACGAAAGCGGCGGGATGATCGAGATCAGCGTGGAAGACGACGGGCCGGGCATCCCCGAGGCCAAGCTTGAACACATCTTCGACCGGTTCTATTCTGAACGCCCGCAAGGCGAGCGGTTCGGGCAGCATTCCGGCCTCGGCCTGTCGATCAGCCGCCAGATCGTCGAGGCGCTGAAGGGCCGCGTCGCGGCAGAGAACCGGCGCGATGCGGCCGGGCATGTGCTCGGCGCCCGGTTCGTGGTGCGCCTGCCGCGGGCCTGAGCGATCGAGACCAGGGCTCCGGCATCGACCCGACAGCGATGGCTGTGCCCCGCGATCGGACTCTCACCTGGAGGGCGGTTCAGGGATATCGAGACTCCACAGCAGGGTGGAAACGTCCGGAGACACCGGCGCCGCACTGCGTTCCCGGCTCTGCCTCCGCTGAGGGACAGAGACCCGGGCAAGCACTGCACCGGCCAGCTCGGCCATTCTCCGGGAGGCCCGACCGCCCTACGCTTGCGCGCATGTGCAACCTGTATTCGATGACGCGGAGCCGTGACGCGATCAAGGCGCTGTTCCGCGCGGATCGGGACCGGACGGGCAACCAGCCCCCCCTGCCCGCGATCTTCCACGAC
>DAICZL010000475.1 GCA_027311165.1 bacterium | reverse complement strand
CATGCAGGTAGAAGCGGCTGAACAGCAGGGTGAACACCATCTCGATCTGTCCGACCGAGCGCACCAGCGCGACCGGTTGCAGCGCGAAGGCGGTGAACCAGCAGGCCGACCCGCAGGCCGACAGCGTGCCCACCCAGGCCGAACTGCGCCAGGTGGTGAGGGCGCGGCGCAGCTGGGCCGGCTCGCGCAGCGCCAGCCAGCCCCCCTGCATGAGCGTCTGCAGGGCGTTGGTCACCGACAGGGCGAACAGCGCGCGCAGCACCAGGCTCGGCCCGCTCAGCGACAGGTTGGCGGTACGGATCAGGATCGCGGTCAGCGCGAAGGCCAGCCCCGCGCCCAGGCCGCACAGCGCCGCGGGCTGCACGGTCGCGGCCAGCATCTCGCGCCAGCGCATCCCCCCGCCGGCGAGCGAGAGCGTCAGGACGCCGACCAGGCCGAGCCCGATGCCGGCCCAGGCCAGCGGATGCAGCCGCTCGCCCAGCACCAGCCAGGCGATCAGCGCGCTCTGCACCGCCTCGGTCTTGGCATAGGCGGTGCCGACCGCGAAATTGCGGTAGCCGAACGCCATGATCAGCAGGTTGGTGCCGAGGATCTGGGCGAGCCCCCCGGCGGCGCAGGCCGCCAGGAAGCCTCCCCCGGGCACCGGCAGCGGCTGGCCGGTGAGCCAGCGACACGTCCCCAGCAGCACGAGACCGGCCGGCACGCCATACAGGAAGCGGACGAAGCCCGCGGCATTGACCGAAAGCAGGTCGCGCAGCCGCTGCTGCAACGCGGTGCGCCAGGTCTGCAGCAGCGCCGCCACCAGCGTGATCGGAAGCCAGAGTTCCACAAGCCCAGCCTGCGGGGCGGGTGCGGGGGCGTCAACCGCCCGAAGGCGGCGTAGAGGGCGGCGCGGTCCGGACCTCCGCCAGGGCCTTGGCCCCGGACCCCTTCCGGTGGAGAGTACCCCCCAGAGGATGCGGGTCCAGGGACCGCCGGTCCCTGGTGGGTCCAGGGCGAAGCCCTGGCCTTGCCTTCGGGGGGAATGCAGCATCATGGCCCGCAAGACACCGGAACACCTGCGCAGCCATCGCTGGTATGGCGTGGCCGATCTGCGCAGCTTCGGCCATCGCAGCCGCACCAAGCAGATGGGCTATGCCGCCGCAGACTGGGCGGGCAAGCCGGTGATCGGCATCCTCAACACCTGGTCCGATCTCAATCCCTGCCACCAGCATTTCCGCATCCGCGCCGAGGAAGTGAAGCGCGGCGTGTGGCAGGCGGGCGGGTTCCCGCTGGAGATCCCGGCGCTCGCTCTGCCCGAGAACTTCATGAAGCCGACCACGATGCTCTATCGCAACCTGCTGGCGCTGGAGGTGGAGGAGATCATCCGCAGCCAGCCCTTCGACGGCGTGGTGCTGATGGGCGGCTGCGACAAGACCACCCCGGCGATGATCATGGGCGCGATCTCGGCCGGGCTGCCATCGGTCTTCCTGCCGGCGGGGCCCATGCTGCGCGGCTTCTGGAACGGCCACACGCTGGGCTCGGGCTCGGATAGCTGGAAATTCTGGGACGAGCTGCGCGCCGGCACCATCACCGAGCAGGACTGGCAGGGGGTGGAGGACGGCATCGCCCGCTCCTGGGGCACCTGCATGACCATGGGCACCGCCAGCACCATGACCGCGGCGGCGGAAGCGCTGTGGCTGGCGCTGCCCGGCAGTTCCTCGATCCCGGCGCCGGACTCCAACCATGCCCGCATGGCCACCGCCTGCGGCCGGCGGATCGTGGAGATGGCGTGGGAGGACATCACCCCCGCCAGCCTGCTGAGCCCGGGCAGTTTCGACAACGCGGTGCGGGCGGTGCTGGCGCTGGGCGGCTCGACCAACGCGATCGTGCATCTGATCGCGATGGCCCGCCGCGCCGGGGTTGCGCTCGATCTCGGCCGGTTCGACGCGCTGGCCCGTTCCACCCCGCTGCTGGCCAATATCCGGCCCGCCGGCAAATTTCTGATGGAGGATTTCTATTACGCCGGCGGGCTGCGGGCGCTGCTGGCGCAGATCCCCGATCTGCTGGACCTGTCCGCGCGCACCGTGGCGGGCGGCACGCTGGGCGAGGCGATCGCGGGGGCGCGCGTGCTGAACGCCGAGGTGATCCTGCCGCGCGCCGCGCCGCTGAAGCCCGATGGCGGTCTGGCGGTGCTGCGCGGCAACCTCGCCCCGAACGGAGCGGTGATCAAGCACAGCGCCGCCGACCCCGCCTTGCTGCGCCATACCGGCCCGGCGGTGGTGTTCCGCGACTATAACGACATGGCGGCCCGGATCGACGATCACGATCTGGC
>DAICZL010000472.1 GCA_027311165.1 bacterium | reverse complement strand
GGCAGACGGGGGCCAGGCCGGCTCGGCCGCGGAGGGGGGGCTGCCCGGACTCGATCCCGAGGGGGCGCTGAGGCGCGAGATCGGACTGGCGCGCACGCTGGGCGGGGTGGTGTATTCGGCCTGTACCGTGCACGCCCCGGGCGTGATCGTGGTGGAGCATGCCCGCAACCGCCTGTTCCTCGGCACGCCCGATGGCCGCGCCGCGCCGCGGGCGGAGGCGCTCGCCGCGCTGCTGACGGCGGGCGGCTTTGGGGCCGAGGTCACCCCGCGGATTCGCGACCGGATCTGGGCCAAGCTGCTGCTCAATCTGGCGTCCGGTCCGATGGGGGTGCTGGCGCAGGCAGGGCCCAGGGCCTTGTCGGGGGAAGCGGCCTGCGTGGCGGCGTTCCGCCGGATCCTGGAGGAGACGACAGCGGTGGCGGCGGCGATGGGCTGCACGGTGGAGGTCGATCCCGACCGGCTGCTGGCGCAGATGCAGGGCCTCGCGCACAAGCCCAGCATCGTGCAGGACCTGGAACTCGGCCGGCCGATGGAAATCGCCGCATTGTTCGACGCGCCGCTGGACCTCGCGCGCAGGGTGGGCGTGGCGACGCCGATGCTCGATCTGCTGGTGGCGCTGGTGCGGGTGCGGGCCCGTGAGGCGGGGCTGTATTCCGCCTGAGACCAGGGCGCCCCGGAGTTCTCGCGGGTGATCTGCGGCCGGGCGCACAGGGCGTTGTCCGGGGGCCGTCTCTTTTTATGAATCAGCGCCAGTATCTTGTAGAATTCGACCGTGATTTTGGACGCTGATATGATCTGTTCGAATTCAAGTCCATGTAAATAAAATGTCAAACCATTGTAACGCAATGGCGCCTAAGGTCCGGCCGCCTACAAACCGGAGAGGCATGGACCATTACCAGAACCACGACCCGAAAACAGCTTTGCGCGTATGTCTCGATGCTGGCGATGGCGGCCAATGCGGTCGCCCCGGCGGCCTTCGCCGGCCCGCCGCTCGGCCAGAACGATCTGCACACCGCGACGCCGATCAAGCATGTGATCGTCATCATCGGTGAGAACCGCACCTTCGATCATCTGTTCGCGACCTATCAGCCGAAGAATGGCGAGTCGATCGACAACCTGATGTCGAAGGGCATTGTCAATGCCGACGGCACGCCGGGCCTGAACTTCTTCAAGGCCAAGCAGATGCAGGCGTCGGACACGACGACCTACAGCAACAGCCCGACCCAGACCGGCCCGTTCACCACCCTGCCGCCGCCCAACACCAACTACACGCCGAGCGCGCCCAGCACGACCGCGCCGCCGTTCACCACCGTCTCGATCGCCGCGCAGTATGATTACGGCCTGCCGACGCGGGATCTGGTGCGGCTGACCACCGGCGCTTCCGGCCTGCCGATCCAGGTGGTCGATACCCGCATCGCCAATGCCTATGCATTGCCTGACGGGCCGTTCCAGCTGACCCCTGGCGTGCCCTACGACGCCTATGCCAACAGCCCGGTGCATCGCTTCTATCAGATGTGGCAGCAGGCCGATTGCAGCGCGGCGTCGGCGACGCCCCGCAATCCCAGCGGCTGCATGAACGATCTCTTCCCCTGGGTCGAGATCACCGTCGGCGCCGGCACCAACGGCCACCCGCAGGTGTCCGGCTTCAACGA